>JAHJDR010000407.1 GCA_018812345.1 bacterium
GAGTATTTTGGCTTTGATTTCTCGAATAGCTGGGTCGTGCTTCATACTTCTAGGCATGTTCTTAAAGTTGGCTATGAGCGTTTTTCGTAACGATTGTGATATTTTCCTATTTTGAACAGGTCTTATCTCATCAATTGCGAGTTGAAAAAGTTGTGTGGCCAGCTCTGTTTCTCCAAGATCCCAAAGAGAGTAGCTAATCAGGCTACGAGCATAATACAAGGCTATTGGCTCTGGCTCGTTGACATAAAATAAATCATATAAGCGCTGAATTAATTTTGTGATAAGCTTAGGGATCGAAAAGGGAATTGACTGAGGATTTTTAAAGGCATTATCTAAAGCCTGAACAAGTTGATCATACCCTTTTTTAGGATTGCCAGAAATATGATTTATTATTCCAGATAGTTCTAAGCTCATTCGATTGTCAGGTTGAATTTCTTGAGCTGTTTCTAGGCAGTCAAAAGCATAACTCACAAAACCTTTTTTTGCATATTGATAAGCTAAAAAGTTCCACTGACTGGCTTTGTTTGTATATTGATCTATTTGTAATAAAAATTCTTGTTCTAGAAGCTTTCTTTGTAGATCATTTTCTTCAGCACATAAAAGTGCAAAACTATCTTGAAAGCTTGTCTGATTAAGAACAAAACCATTATTAATATATTCTAAGGCTTTACTATCCTGATATTCGGTCCAATAATGTATACCCAAACTGTAGTGATATGTATCATATACAGGGACTTCCTCTATAGCCTTAAGGAGGAGAGGTTCAATTTTATCACGTTCACCTTTTTGCTGTGCAATAAGAGCTTTATAGTAGTGGATGTTTGCCGTATTGAATAGGTCTTCATTTCCTTCTGAGATCAACGTTTCAGTTGTTTCTATATCTGATGTGGCTTTATCAAGTTGATTTAGCTTAATATAAATATAACTTCGTGTGAGGTAAATGGGATGCCAATCAGATCTTAAACTGAGGCATTTCTCGCAAATAAGTAAGGCCAATTCTGTATCGCCTGTTTCACAGTAAGCGTGAGCTAAAAGTGCGTAAGCCATATAGAATCCGGGTGATTGTTTAATGACAATATTTGCATTCTCAATGACACCTTCATAGTTCTTTTCTTCCAAATTAATTAATGCCATGCTCAAATATGTTCTCGAATCTCTGGGATTGTTTTGTATAGCTAGCGTTGCATAATATCGTGCTTGTTCATAGTCTCCTAAAGAAAGATACATATGTCCGTAATCCAGCAAGGCACAGTCATCATTCGAATCTAAAATAAGAGTTTGATCTAATAGGGTCTCAGCTTGATCAAATCTCATTTTACCCATCATTTGAATGGCAGAATTTGTTAGAAAAGTATTATAAGTTTGTCGTAACCCCACCTCATAATAATAGTCATATGTTGGGTTAATTGATTTCATTCCAGGATCAAGAAAGAGCTTTTCACCATCAATATCAAGCCCAACATAGACATGTCCGATCATATAATCATCTTGCATGGATTCTAATTTATCTGGAAAGGACTTAATAATGGATTCACCTGTTGTGTTAACAAATATAGGACTAAAGCCAGCCATTTCTAGCATGGTGAACAAAACATAAGATAGTTCAGTGCACTCACCTTTTTGATGATACAATGTATCAAGAGCTGTGAGCTCACTTACTGAATCTTTTGATCCCTGAATGGCAAATCCGCCAACACCGCTCAGATAAGACTCTAATTCTTTAAACCCATGTTTTTCCAAAAATGATAGAATGACTTGCCAATTGCTTGATCCTTCTAAGGTCTCTGATTGAGCCGGTGTTATGAGACGACAAAAAAGACCTATTGCCATGAGTTTTTTATACTCTGAGCTGTCTTCAGTAAGGCCCTTTGTTTTTAGAATCTCTTTGATGGATGAAATTGTGCCTTCAACAGCATAACGTACATTGTAATCAAAATTTGTTTGTGGATTTTTGTCATCCAGAGCCCATGGAATAGGATGACCAAATATATTTTGAATTGTCGAATAATATTTGGAAGGATGCTTCAAAGCGTATTCAAAAACCTCAGCTTTTTGAATAATGGCATCGCGTTGTCCTTGAAGGCAGTAAGAAGCATCGTTTTCAGGACAAGTTTGTTTATTGAAATTAGCTTCTAAATAGCCAACATCGATGTCTTCATGAGCCACAAAATTACTTTGGAGCTCTTCATAAAGTTGATAGATTTGGGGATTGTCTTGTTGATTAAAATCAAGATGAAATTCTACCATTGTTGTTTTCCTCTAGGGTGCAAAATAATCATGGGTTGTGGGACGTGTTTCTGTAAAACCGAAATTGAAGGAAAAATTTTTCAAGTGAACAGTCACACAACAAAAAGCTTGTTGATCAGGTGGCATGATTGTCTGATCCTTACATTTAAAAATACGGGCACTTTGTAGTAGCTCCTCAGCACGGTCAGCATCAAGGAGAGGACGTGCTTGATAACTAGGTGGTGTTAGTGTGAATTGTGTTGGCATAACCCAAGGTTTACTAAAAGATATTTGAGGCTGGAATGTTACTGGTTGTGTCTGTGGTTCATATCTCGTCGGCTCTGCTTCATATTCCACTGTGGGCACAATATCAATTTTAGGCTTTACACTACCAGAAGTGCTTTCATCATTTTGCCAATACTGTGTTTGTAATGTGATCATAAAATCTCCCCATAATTAGACGTGCTTATATGTTTAAATAACAGACTGGATAAGGCTTTCCCCTTATTTGGGCATAGAAGATGTTAGGGGTTTTGTCTACACAGAAATGACAAAAAGCGGTTCTTTCGTAAATATTGTGGAGAAAATGATATAAGGCTATAGAAATAAAGAGAAAAATAAAAGGCACCGATTGCCAATAAAATCTGATAGGTTTTTATCGACTAAAACAAAACCATC
>JAHJDR010000408.1 GCA_018812345.1 bacterium
ATACGCTATTAATTGTTTTATTTGCTGTGTCTAAATTGAGTCGCTTATGTATTTTGTTTTGAAGACGTTGTGAGCCTGTCTCAATTCCAAAAAAAAGTTCTTTGCAATGTGCTTGAGACATTAGGTCAATTAACTGATCATCAAGGTGATCAGCCCTAGAACTGCAACGCCATTTTATTGAAGATTCGTTTTCCAAAAGCAATTTACAAAAATCACTTATATATTTATTGTTCACAGTAAAATTGTCATGTATTAACGCAATAGAATCTACATTAAAAAATTGTGAAACAGTCTTCATCTCTTCAAACAACCGCTGTACTGATTTGACCCTATGTTTTTTACTCCACATAAGAGATGTTGAACAAAAGTCACAATGAAAAGGACATCCTCTACCTGCTTCAACCCCTATTTCTAGAGGATGTTTTAGCACATCATAATTTGAAGGGTCAATTAATGAAAAGTCCAGATACGGTAGATCATCTAAATTTTCAATTAGAACTGGGATGGGGTTTTCTACTATTGTACTGCCTTCTTTAAAGGTTATGCCAGGAACTGAGTGAATATTATTATTTGATAATATTTTGTCTATCAGGTCTACAATAAAAGTTTCTGTTTCTTTTCTACAAATAACATCTACAAAATCAAAATACTTTATTAATTCAGAAGCTACCATAGAAGGCTGTGGGCCGCCAAATAAAATCTTTATCCTATTGTTTTGTTTCTTAATTAACTTTGCAAGATATAAAGCTACGGGTAAATTATTACAAAAAGCTGTAAATCCTACAATTGACGGGTTTTGAACAACGATATATTCTGCAAGAGCTTGATAGTTTAATTTTTCATTTTGTTTTAAACTATACCTTAAGCTATTATCCAAGTCTTCAATATGTATATTCTTATATTTGTTTTTTATGCAACTACCCACTGCAAGTAAGCCTAAAGGCAAAAAGCGTTCTATGTCATACATTGATGAAGGAGGATTAACTAAAATAATTTTATCATTCATAATAATTAAGTTCGTGCATAAATCATCATAACTCCATGTGTGCCTAAGAAACTATCATCATGGAGAACTACAGTCTCAACAAATTTCCTTATTTTCTCCATATCAGCATCAGTGAAAGATGTAGGATCAAGTGTTTTAAAAGTCAGTGCATTTGCAACCATAAAACGAGCAAAATTTTCTTTGCCTATGGTTTTATTTGACATGGGATCATTTACTAACACAACATCAG
This sequence comes from bacterium, assembly GCA_018812345.1. Taxonomy (GTDB): domain Bacteria; phylum UBA10199; class UBA10199; order UBA10199; family JADGCS01; genus JAHJDR01. The sequence goes on from JAHJDR010000408.1 coordinate 1,236, forward strand.
AGAAACCAGCGTCACGTAATAACGATGGTATTTTTGATCCATTATGTGGATCTAATCCAAAAGTTTCATAAAATTTAAGAATACCTTTTTTATAAAGTTTGAAAGCTTCATGTTCTGGTCTAGAATGCATAAAATCCATTTCTGGTTCTATCATCCAAATGTGAGCTCCTTTACGAAGTCTAGATCTAATTAGTTGTAGAAAACCTAGTGGATCAGACATGTACATTAAGGTAGCTCGTAGCAAAACACCATCATATAATTGATCGTTATATGTGTCTGAGTCCAAAGCATCTCCAATAACAAAGGTAGCGTTTGCAATGCCTAAATCACCTGCTCTTACCTCAGCACGTTGAATAAGTTCTTCACGAAGATCTATTGCAGTAAAAGAGATGTCAGGGTGTTGACTAGCAGTAGCACATAGAAATTCACCATTTCCTGTACCTACATCATAAACACGATGACAATCAGCCAAACCAAACCTTTCAATAAAACCATAATGTTGAGGAAAAGTAACCTGAGATTGAATTTCCAAAAAATCATCCCATATCTCAGTTCGGTCAATACCAAGATTTGATTGAAAACAACTCACACTTGCCTCCCTTTCAGTTAAAGGTGTTTGAGTGGAAACTACTGTTGTAGAGATATTTCTAAGCAAACTACATGATGCAAATCTAGAAATACCAGGCAACCTAGAGCTTCGATACAATAGCCTATGAAAAACAGAAGATACTTGGTTGTCTGTTGTTGTCCTATCACTTGCTGATGGTGTTGAGTCAATAGAACAAAAACGATTAATAATTGGTAAGCTACTTAGACTTATTGGAAGTAATAATTTCATAATCAATTTATAAATAGCATTTTATCAATATCAAAGTAATGCACTCTCCATGCCAGAAATTCAATATTTCTTTACGTAATATTTACAACAACTTGCGTCCAAATTATGAGACATGTGGTTGAACAAAAGTGTAAAGTGTTAAGCTAGCTTTACACAAAGTGTTAAGTTTACTTTACACTTATATATTATGCGTACATGACTCCCTTTGACCCTCTTGAATTGTATCGGGGGTTTTGGGGAGAAGTTGTGTAGAATTTGTGCCTTTGTTGACTAGGGATCTTTGGGCCTATGTGCCCATGTTGCCTAGGGGCCTATGAGGGGAATTTAGGATTTTGTTGTTTTTGAGTGTTGAATTAATCCTCTAATATTGTTGGATGTCTTTTTGACCTGACTGGTTAGATCATCAAATGTTTTAACTGAAATATAACTGGTTATTGTGTTGGGTTTTTGGCGATAGAGAAACTATTACAGAAGCACACAATTAAAGAACTCTTAACAGTAAAATCATCAGAAACAAAAGCTCTGATCCTAGAAGGATTGTCACAGTAGTCCCATCCCAGCAACAGTAGTGTTGCCTGATTGCAACACTATTTCACTAATCAAACAGCAAAAATTAACTGGGAAGCATGGCAAATTGTTTCTAATTTCTAGTCACACCACAATCTTGAAAGAACTTAGCAGCTTTTTCTCTTTCACCAGGCAAATCTATATGTTCAATTCTTTCGATAAGACCACTGTCATTAAACAATAGTATTTGCTCACTTTTGTGATGTAAATAGTGCCCTTTATGACTTACTTTGTCTGTTAGATGTATTTTAAACTGTTTATCAGAAATAGTTTCTGTGGAGCTTTCATAACTAATGTTTTCAAAAGCATTCTCAGCCCAATCTGAATTCTTTCTATATTCACTAATAATACTTTTGTTGCCTGAATAGACTTTCCCGCGGCAATAATAAATACAGTTGTCGTCAAGGCACGTTAAAGCCGCATCAAAATCAGAATTATCAAGAGCTTTAGCAAATTGATTAGCTAGCTTGTTAAACATGCTATAGCAGCTACCAGAGGATCAGCCTCAAAAACAAGCATTAAGAAATAATAAAAACATTATTGAGGTTGATTTTTTTAATAGAAAAGTTAAATAGTCGGCGTGCCGTACACATAGACGTACACATGAGTTGCACATGAATTCATGGGTAGTCAACGGGCGTTAGTATTTAACACGAGAGGATAATTAATAATTTTGAAAATATTGGGTGATTAGCTCAGTTGGTAGAGCAGCTGACTCTTAATC
>JAHJDR010000409.1 GCA_018812345.1 bacterium
GTCTAAATTTGTCCTGCTTTATCCTACTTTATCTAAAAACGTTAAAAACTATCTTTCCATATAGGCAAATGTTTGCTAAAATATATAATAATGCTTTATTTTAACAGTAAGTGCGTAAGTGCTTGTAAATAGTTAGGTAACGTTATGAAAAAGAAACACATTTTACTTGTAGAGGACGACGTTTCGTTACGTTTTGCCATTGAGGCCTTTTTAACGGGGCAACATGACTATAATATCAAATCAGTTGGCAGTGCTGTTCAAGCCAAAGAATTGATACAAACAGAACAGTATGATCTCATTCTTTCTGATATTAAAATGCCTGATATGGATGGCTATGAGTTGCTTGATTATGTGAAGAGTTTTGATAAAAATATCATGTTTGTGATTATGACAGCTTATGGAACAATTGAAGAGGCAATCAAAGCAATGAAAAATGGTGCTTATGATTTTGTTGTTAAGCCATTCCAGTTATCAACGCTAGAGCACGTTATTGCAGCAGCGCTTCAAGATCACGAAGCACAAAAAACGCAAGGGATGCACAACGCTAAACAACAAAATAATTCTTCCAAGGATAAAACAAAAAAAACGCAGGTTTTTATTACTAATAATCAAGCAATGAATGATCTTATTGAAAATCTCAAACGTGTGGCAACAAGTAAAGCGACTGTATTGGTACAAGGTGAAAGTGGGACGGGTAAGGAAGTTTTGGCTAATATGATACATGATTTCAGCCCGCGTGGGCAAAAGCCCTTTATAGCCATTAATTGTGCTGCCCTGCCAGATAATTTATTAGAAAGTGAATTATTTGGACATGAAAAGGGTTCTTTCACGGGAGCGATACAGAGGCAGATAGGAAAGTTTGAATTATCTGATGGCGGAACAATTCTTCTCGATGAGATTAGTGAGATGAGTTTGAATATGCAGACAAAGCTATTACGTGTTTTGCAAGAGTGTGAAGTTTATCGTGTGGGGGGTAATAAGGCGATTCCACTTAATCTCAGGATTATTGCCTCAACAAATCGCGATTTGTATAGTTATATGAAAGAGGGGAATTTTAGAGAAGATTTATATTATCGGATTAATGTTATTCCCATTTTTGTGCCTCCGCTCAGAGAGCGTGGTGAAGATGTTCTCATGCTTTCAGAACATTTTATTGATGAGTTTTCCGCTTTACATAATAGGCCTAGATTAAAACTTGATGAATTGGCTCGTTATAAGATTATGAACTATCCATGGCATGGAAATGTGCGTGAACTGAGAAACTCTATGGAGCGCGCTGTGCTGGTGGGAAACTTTGAGCAAATCGTCAATGAAGAGCTTATTTCTAAAGATGTTATAATGAGCAATAAGGGGAATCAAAATACGACAGTTACCACAGAGCCTTCTATGGCACCTTCAGCCGATATGACGCTTGATGAAGTAGAAAAACGAGTTATCTACGAAACACTCAGACGGTGTGATGGCAATCGCACTAAAACAGCAGAAAAGTTAGGGATTAGTTTGAGGACACTGAGAAATAAACTCAAGGCGTTTAAGTTGGAAGAAGAAGCTATGATGCAAAGATAGGGGGGACGTAGTTCGTCCTTTTTCAATATCCAACGTCCAAGTTAGTCTTTAGAGCCGTCATGATTGACAATAAGCAAATGACAATTGGCTATCGGCAATTTAAATTGTAAATTGATATTGATTATTGGCTATTGAGATAAAAGATTTGTTTTACAGATGGATTAGGTTCCCGACAAATTACTTAATATCGGGAATATCGATCTTCAAGTTTGCCTCGTCTTCATCAATGGCAGAAACTTTTTTGGGCAAAACTAGTCCACGGCCAATTTCTCTTAAAACAGTGACGATTTCTTTGTTGTCACATTCTACTCTTAGTTTTGAACCATCAATAACTTGTCGCACGCGATGTGCTGTTAGGTGTACGAGGGCAAAACGGTTTTCAACGTATTTTAAACAATCTTCAACGGTTACTCGGGCCATAAAAAACTCCTTACCGCACCAATAGTGTGTTTCACAATAATGAGAGGTGGGTTTACACAAATAAATTATTAGAGAAAGGGCTCTTAGTATTGCTAGCAAATAAGGTCAAGTATATAGAAATAGGGATTATTTTATAAGAATAAATGATTGAGGCATTTTCAGTCGTTTACCTGTATTGTTAGACAACATAATTATTCTGCTTGAGGCATAGAACTGTGTGATTCTAGCCACTTATTAAGATCAGAACGGCGAACACGCCATTGTGAGCCAATTTTAAAAGCAGGAATTTTTTTGTCGCGAATCATGCGATAAAAAGTCATCTCATGGATTCCGAATTCAGCAGCCATATCAGCAACTGATAGGTATTCATTTTGGTTAGCTAAATTTTCGCGAATTCTTGTCATATTGCACCTCGTTGTTAATCATTTTATACTTCTGTATAATGCATATTGCGTGCCAGAAGCTGTAAAAAATTATCTTATTGAAATTATTACTGTTATATAAAGTGCTTGTTGTTAGGAGGTGAAAGAAGTGTCAACAAGTGACAAAATTTGCCTACCATTAGAGGCAAGAATGACTCATTTTGATAAATTATTATTATAACGACAGTTTTGTGGCAAGTTGGTTATTTGAAATTCATTTCAATTTTGCCTGTTATTTCAGAGGTGTTATTGGTTTCAATGGCTTTCCATTGTTTGGTGAGCTTGGTGATTGTGTCTTTTTCATCATCTGATTTGGCCATTAATTCGAGTTCTTTAATTTCTTGTTTAAACTGATCTTCGATGCGATTTTCTAGATATAAATTGGCGAGATTAGTTTTGACGCCAAATTTTTCTTCTGAGAGGTTTTGTGAACCATCAACAAGTTTCATGCGTTCTAACTGATAGCCTAAAGCTTTAATTGAGTTTTGCTCTTCAACGGCGAGTAACGAGAGCTCATTATAACAGCGAGAGAGGAGTGATTCATCATAGGCTAAAAGTTCATTTTCTTTATTTTCCAAAACTTGCTTAGCCATCATAAATCGTCTGCCAGCAAGCGCTTTATTGTTTTCTTTACGATAAATAATTCCTTGATTATAGAGGAGTGCTGCTTTTGAAGTCATTTCTCTTAAGCGAACAGCAATATCAATAGCCTTCTGATAATTTGTAATAGCACTTTGATTGTTTTCTTGAGCGAGGTAGGCATTGCCAAGACCATTATAGGCTCGTAAGAGGAGTGGGTGATTATTGCCTAAACGGCACAGACTAATGCACTTTTCATAGGCTTCAATACAGGCTTCATAGTCTTGTTGCGCGCGTAAGACTTCGGCATAAGAATAAAGGGCACGTGCTAAGGGCTCACGGTTTATTAGTTTTGTGAGAATTTCTATGTCCTCTAATAAGTATGTTTTGGCTTTCTCATATTCTAACATGCTTAAATAGACATGGCCGAGATCATTATTTGTGATTTTAGCTTGTTCAGCATCTGTTAATTTTTTAGCTTCTTCGCGTGTTTTTTTGAATGTTTCAATCGCCTTTTCTCTATTGCCTAGCATTGATTCAATACCGGCAAGGTCATTTTCAAATCTGAGCTTTTGAACAAGAAAAACTGTGGATTTAATGGCGTGTTTCAAGCCTGCTTCAAAATAAGTTTTTGCTTTGTCGAGTTGATATTGATGGAGAATGGCGAGACCTTTTTTCTCAAGTAAAATGAGAAATTTTTCGGCGTCCAGTTGCGGTTTTGTTCGTTGGACTTCTTGTTCAATGCCTGTAATGAGATCACATGTTTCTTGAAAGTGGTTCAACCAAATATAGAGTTCACTGGCCTTAATGTACCAGCCAAGTCTTTCTTTGAGCGGTTTGTCTTTATTGTTATTAATGAGTCTTATATATGTTTGAGCCGCTTTATCGCGTTCACCTTCGTTTTCGTAAATTTGAGCTAATTTAATTCCGGCTTTGTGTTTTAGTTCTTCATTATTACTAAAACTTAAATGATAGATAGCCCATTTTTTGCTCAGTTTTGTGTTGGGATGAGCCAGTAGGGAGTGTCTTTTTTTGACCTCAGGATCGGGAAGATTGGCTTGGACAAA
>JAHJDR010000410.1 GCA_018812345.1 bacterium
CAGACGACAGACGACAGACGCTAGCACCCCGGCACTCCAGTACTCTGGCACTTATAAATGTATAAACACACGTTCATCTTCCAAAATAATACAATCTTCCTCGAATTCTGTAATGCGTTGTTGCATGAGATCAAGCATGCTCATGCTGAGGCGGGCTGTGAGGATGGGGTCTGTGCTTTTTAGTTGTGTTAATAGGTTTTCAGGTAAAATAGCGATTTCTGAATCTTCTAGGGCTATGAGCTCTGCATTAGTGACTTTTGCTTGATTCAGAATAACCAAGGCATCTCCTTCACGATAAATTTCAAACCAATGGTGACCGTATGTTGATCTTACGCCATCACCCAAAAGACCTTTTGTGATCACTCCAAAAATATTGCTCAAACTTTTTGGGAGAACAATTTTATCGCCTGCATTAATGTGAAAAGTTTCTGCGTATTGCAAAATAATTTGTGTTTCACTGGTATTTCTCTCATCAAATAAGCCAGGTCTTAATGCGGCAATACGTGTATAGGTATCCGCAAATAGTGCCCAGAACGTTCCAATGTCATGTGGGGTGATTGTTCTTGCGGTTTCGAGAAGTTTATAATGGGATAAAAGTTTTTGTGCTGTTTCACCCTGATCATCGTTTTCCTCTGAGAGAGATAGCGCTAAGGGAGACATAACTTGCAAGAGATGTGAATAATCATTGAGACAAAGAACCATGGGAACATATGTTATTTCATGTTTGAGTCTTAAGCTCTTATCGATTTGTCTATAACCGAGCCTTCTATAATGTGGAATCATTCTTGTATGGACAAATGTAATGCTAGCCTTGATTTTCTTATGTAGCATAATGTGGAAGGCACTCGATACGACCAGGGAGGCTAGTGTTTGTCCGCGCATTGTAGGATCTAAGAAGAAGTGATCTGTGAATGACAACTCATGAGGTTTTAATGTTTTTTCAAAATCTGAAAAGTTGAATTGATCGATTAAGTGCTTAGGCAGGGGGGTACGTGTGTTATCGAGAATACGAATAGTGCCTACGATTTTTGTATCACGTTTAGCATAGAGTATTATTGCGTCTGCATCATGTTCATCGTATATGAGTCTCTGCTTGTGGTCGATTGTGAGGTGCTCATGTTCATCACCAATGGCTATCATGAGATAGCGGAAACGATACACGTCTTCTCTTTCTTGAGGTGTTTGAGCTTTAAAAATTGCAATAGTCATAAAGGTGTACTTATCCCATCCTGCCTAAGGCACCAATATTATAAGCAATTAATATGCCAAGCCAATTTTAAGCTAACCACATGAAATGATTGATTGAAAAAAGTTTATGTCTGTGACGATTTGTGACAAAGGGGAAACTTTTGCCCTCAAAAAGTGGAACTTTTTACCTCAGGGTTTCCATGAAGTCTTTGATTACAGTAGGAATTTTGTCTAAACCGTCAACATTTGTGCCGCCTGCTTGGGCAATATCTGCTTTGCCACCGCCGCGACCACCGATGAGTTCAGCAATGGGGCCAAGGATTTTTTGTGCGGGATAGCTTTGTTGTAAATCACTGGTTACTGTGACAACCACGATGGCTTTTTTGGTATCTGATGAATTCACAATAGCGATGCCTGATTTGAGTTTATCTCTAATAGCTATGGCCACATTACGAATGTCAGAAGCAGACTTTGTTGTATGGAGAACAATCTGAACATCATTTATGGTGAGCGTATTTTTTAAAACATCATCAGTGTCGCCTTGTAGCAGGTCGTTTTTGAGCTTCTCAATTTCTTTATCTTGCGTTTTGATTCTGAGTTTGAGTTTTTCAATTTTGTCCGGCAAATCTTCATTGGTAGTTTTTAAACTCTGTGCTAATTGAGAAAGAATATCTGCATCATTTTGCGCACGTTTCATTACCTCAAGTCCCGTTGTGGCTTCAATACGACGGACACCGGCAGCGACACTTCCTTCTGATAAAATACGAAAACAACTGATTTCACTTGTTTTATTAACATGTGTACCACCACAGAGTTCAGCAGAATAATCTTTAATCATGATAACACGAACATCATCGCCATATTTATCGCCAAAAAAAGCGAGGGCACCTTTTTTGATAGCATCATCATACGTTGTTATTTCTTTTGTAACAGGCATGTCAGCAAGAATAGTTTCATTAACACTTGTTTCTATTTCTTTTATCGTATCGTGATTAATGGCTTCAAAGTGTGAAAAATCAAAGCGAAGGATTTTATCATTTACATAGGATCCTGCTTGTCTCACATGTGAACCCAGAAGTTTGCGTAAGGCGGCATGCATAATATGCGTTGCTGTATGATTGCGTGTTATGGCGCTGCGAGTGGCAGGAGAAACACTTAATTGGAGCGTGTCACCTACAGCCAGATGGCCCTCTGTCATTTTTGCTTTGTGGACAAAGAGTGAAGGGGTAGGCTTTTGCGTGTCTGTGATCGTGATGTTAGCTTTGCTATTATGAGCCATGCCTTGATCACCAATTTGTCCTCCAGATTCAGCATAGAAAGGTGTTTGATCACACATAAATTCAAACGATCCTGTTGTAACCTGGTCAACCTCTTTGCCGTTTTGAATGATGGCGAGTACTTTTGAATCAGTTGTTAAGGAGTCATATCCCACAAAAGATGTCGTGTTTTTTTTACTTAATTTGAGGTGTAGTTCTCCTAGACCGATTTCGCCAGAACCTTTCCAGCCAGCACGAGCACGTTCTTTTTGTTCTTTCATCGCGGCATCAAATCCTGCGTGATCAATAGTGAAGTTATGTTCAGCAAGAATGATTTCTGTGAGGTCTAAAGGGAAACCAAAAGTATCATATAGTTTAAAAGCAACCTGACCCATAAGCTCTGTGAGGTTTTTCTTTTTATGGTTTTCAATTTCTTCTGCTAATAATTTCAAACCTTTTTCTAGTGTTTCGAAAAATCGTTCTTCTTCTGCCTTAATAATTTTCTCTACAGTATCTTGATTGGCTACAAGTTCAGAAAAAGCCTGGCCCATTTCTTTTACGATGACAGGCACTAAAAGGTAGAAAAAAGGTTTTGTTTGACCCAAAAGTTTTCCATGGCGAATGGCGCGGCGCAAGATACGTCTTAATACATAGCCACGGCCTTCATTAGAGGGGAGAACACCATCACTAATTAAAAACACAGAGGCGCGAATGTGATCGGCAATAACGCGCATACTGACAGCTTCTTCACTTGTACAACCAGGAACATATTCTTTTTTAACTATTTTTTCGATAGCCTTGAGAATCGGTGTGAAGAGATCACAATCATAATTTGATGCCTGACCTTGTAAAACAGCTGTGAGTCGCTCTAACCCCATGCCTGTATCAATGGAGGGTTTGGGTAAAGGTGTTTTTGAGCCATCAGCATGTCGTTCGAATTGCATAAAAACAAGATTCCATATTTCCAGAAACTTATCACAATCACAGGTACCCATGGCACAATCAGGATTATTTAAGGTGCAGGGAATGTCTTGCTCATAAATAATTTCTGAACAAGGTCCACAGGGACCAGTGTCTCCCATAGACCAGAAATTATCTTTTTCACCCATGCGTACAATGCGCTCCTTTTTTACACCCACTTCATTTAACCAAATAGCAAAGGCTTCATCATCATCATCAAAGATGGTGACGTAGAGTTTTTCTGGTGGGAGAGAAAGCTTTTTTGTGAGAAATTCCCAAGCAAAGGCACAGGCTTCTGATTTAAAATAATCGCCAAAACTGAAGTTGCCAAGCATTTCAAAAAAGGTGTGGTGTCGTGCTGTACGGCCAACATTTTCCAAATCATTATGTTTTCCAGAGACTCTCATGCATTTTTGCGATGATGTGGCACGAACATAATTTCTTTTTTCTTGTCCTGTAAACGTATTTTTAAATTGAACCATGCCCGCATTAGTAAAATAAAGCGTAGGGTCATTAGCAGGAACAAGATTAGAGCTTTTGACAACAGTGTGTTCTTTGGATGTAAAGTAATCAATAAATTGTTGTCTGATTTGATTGCCTGTAAGTGTCATAGTGGGTGGTCTCCTAATAATTAAAACATGAGATGGCCACAATAAACACCCTGATATCCCAGAGCAACACAAATAAATTGACCATGCATGGCGACATCTGCAGAAAAGGAAGGAATTGCCCAATGAGCGACTTCATTTACTTTATCGAGCTGTGTCATGTCATAAAAAAGTGTGCCTTCTGTTGATGGTAAGATGAATAAGCGACCTTTTTTAGAAAATGATGATCCCAGAAAATGGGAGGGGGATATATCAAAATCTTCGAGAATTGTTTTGTCTGTTGTATCAAAGATATTCATTACTAAAATCTTATAATTCTTATCATGAATGAGAGCATAAATGCGGTCAAAAGCTGGGGCGATTGTTGCTTGTTCAATAGAAGGAAAATCAGGGGCTAAGGCAACTGTTTCAGCAGGCTTGATTGCGAGAACTTTCTTTTGTTTTTTCTTTTTTATGGGGTTGCTATCAAGATCATCATTTTCATCATCATCTTCTTCTTGTGATGAAGGGTCTAAAATGACTGACCATAAATACAACGCCATTTGTTTTTTCGTTAAGATGATGATTTGGTTTTGTGGCACATAGAAAACAAAAGGTGTCTCTTTAAAATAGAGGCTGCGAATCACAGGAAGATTTGTAGGAGATATTAACTCATAAAAGGTTACCACATAAGCTTCATTTGTATTACGAGCCTTTAGATTGGGTTCTGAAATCGCTAGAATATCTTTTTTATCTTGTGTGAACTGAACCCAGGAAATGAGTTTATTGGCAGTTACAGGGAGTTCTTGAATTGTTTTATAATCAATGTCGAGTAATGAGACCTTATTTGTAACATCAGAATAAAGAAACGTGCCAAAATCTGTTGTGAGGAAATTTTGGTAACGTGTTTTCTTTTCTGATTGGGGTTCGCCAAGCGAGAAATCATCTTGGGATAAGTTGGTCGTTGTGACAATTTTATCGAGTTGTGTTGTGGGATTTCTTTCAAAAATGGCAAGATTATCTTTATTTAATAAAACAACATTTCTGGCATCTGACTGTATAGTGATGGTTGTAGAAGCGGAAAGCGTGTATTCGTCCTTGACGAGTTTTGAAGCTCCCAGTTGAGCCAGCGGTACGTTTTTCCGGTTTTTTTTCAGCGTTTCTTGAACGGTATGACTTTTGGCAATGATTTTGTTATTGAAAACGACTTTATTTATAGAAGCACCTTGATCATCGACAAGATAAAGATTGTCTTGATGAAAGGCCCAGGTCGTTAATTTTGTATTTGTACTTAAAGGACCTCGTAAGAATTGACCATGTTGCAGACTAAAAAGTTTAACAGGGTTGAATTGCTCATCTTTACTGACTTCACGCCCCATGATAATGCTGTAATGTGCACTGAATTCAAATTCGTTTAAAGGTGTGCTGAGTGTGTGCTTTTTATCAAAATCTTTTACGCCTGCTAAATCATCTGTTAATGTGAGGTATTGTATGGCTTGGAGTTCAGCTTTATTGTTTATGAGGGCTAAAATGAGCTTCTTATTCTTATTGGTTTTGACGAGATCAATAAAAGTAAAGGACGTTCCAATGCGTAAACTGGATAAGAGATCGTATTTATCTAAAGAGAGAACATCGAGAAAGCCATTTCGGGAAACATAGAGGTATTTGTCGATAAGGTAGATGTCTGTTACGTCACCGATGGGGAGTTCATTGATAATTTTGATGTTTTTATTATCAGAGATGTCGAGAAATTGTAGTTTATCTGGGAAATAGATAAGAAGTGTTTTATCATCTATCCATGTAAAATCTCCTGAAACATCAAAGCTTTCTTTTTTGACAAGTTGGTAGGGGAGAATTTCGGTTTTAGGTGCGGGTATGAGTTCATAAATTTCTAGGATGTTATTTTCTTCACGCAGAAACACGTATGTTTTATTATTCTTTGTGATGGTTCTGACCGATTTGACAGGAGCAGAAATTGTTTTGCGTGCCATCTTTTTAAGTTGGTGGTCGTAGAGAGCAAAACCTTGTGCAAAATCCATATAGATGTACTTATCGTCTGCTAATATTTTGAGTGCCGCACCACCAATTTTTTTTGTGATAGTGATAGGGGCTGTGATTTTGTCAATAGGAGTTGTTTTGTTTGTGACTTTGTTTTGTTGAGTGGGTGATTTTGTTTCTAATCTTTGATCTTCTTCTTTTGAAACAACTATTTTACCTTCTGTATTTTTATCTTCTTTCACAGAAGATTTTTCAGCCTCTTTTGGTGTTTTCTCAGATTTCTTTTTGGCTTTTGATTTCTTTGTTGTTTTATTTGTTTTGTCCGCAGCCTGATCATCACCAAGTCCTACGACATTTAAGACATCAGCTGTAATGCTGGATATGGTATCACAGCTTGAAATGGTAATTGTGAAACCAAAACATAAGAAAATAACGAGGAGGGTTGAAAAACATCTTTTCATGATAATCATTCTATTAAGATATAATTACAATGTCATAAACCATTTGCCAAATGAAATCATTAACTTTTTTCTTCATAACGCCAATTGACATCGTTGCCTTCAAGGCCTATGAAACCAAGTCATGCAAAACGCGCTTTTGGCGATTGTCATCATTTTGTATATTGTTCCTTTGTGCAAACTAATCTGGTTTGTCGTTCGTGAAACCTTTGGTTTAAAGAAGACTCAGGCATTAGTTTGTGAGAAGAAAGGTATACGTTTTCTTCACGTCGTAGCCACTATTGAATATTTCATTCAATTACTTCGTTTTTATCTTGTTGGGATTCCTGTTATGCTTGGTTGTCTTGTTATGGGGTTCATGATTATTCTTGGCATTCATCAAGTGACGACGACTTTTTGTCTCTACATGGCTTTTGTGCTTCTGATCGTATGGCATGAGAATAAACGTACAGCAACAGATCTACGGATAACGAAATTTATCCAAGAATATCCGAAGGTTAGCCCTGGAAATTTTTTTAGAAAGTATGCTTGGGAATTAGCTTTTGGTGGTGTTGATTTACGGCGTTGTGAACAGTGTACTAAAATTGTGCCACAAGAAGCTAATTTTAGAAAAGGAGAACGACCAAAACAAAAATTTAGTATTTTGATTCGTGCTCTGATTGATACAGCATATATTTGTCATATATGTCTTGCCGGTCTCAAAGCTTTAGGGCCAGCATACCTGAATGAATTTGTAGATAATATGGGTGCTTTATGGGGGCGTCGTCTATTGGAGCTGAGTCAGTCCTTGTTTCGTGTGACAGGCCTTGAACAGCTACAGGGGATGAAAGGGCGCTCACTACTGGTTTTTAATCATAAAAGTTCCTTTGATTTCGTGTTAACATATTTTGCCCTATCATCAGTTTGGATTAATAATGAGCGCTTGATGAAACCGCGATTTATTTTAGCAAAGGATCATTTTAAAGATAATTGGTTTGTTTACCATTTATTAGGCATTGGAAAAGTTTGTGAAGCTATTGATATGGTATTTGTTTCTCGAAAAGAAAAGGATACAAACCATTCTTGTGTAAAAATAGCGGCACAGCATATTGTAGAAAAAGATATAGACATTACGATTTACCCGCAGGGAACAAGGGCGCCAGGCAATTATGACAGAGCACTCAAGCGACGTGATGCAGGCTTTTATACAACTGTACGAAAAAAAGATGTGGAATCATCGTTAGCCCATATTAAAAAGGGAACATCTTATTTGATTTTAGATGCCTTAACAATGATGAAAGCCAAAGGGATCACAGAACCACTGAATCTCGTTTTTATTGGTGTTAATGGTACAGCAACAATATTACCTAAAGGCAGCATAAGAATTCAGACAGAAACAGAGGTTGTTTTTCGTGTGGGAGAAGTTGTCACTCTTACAACCGATATTCTTGAAGAAGTTTTTCCTCAAGGCTCTTTACCTGAAGAAGATCCCCTTAATTGTAAAAAGTTTGTGGCTGACATGTCCTTTTTGATTAGTAAAAAACTTGTTTCTGTTTTAGATCTTGAGGAGCAGCTTACGCAGCGTTATTTAACAGAACTTAAAGGGCAATTTCGTTTTGATCATGACAAGATTGAATTTATAGCGAGAACAATTAAAGAATATAATGAAGAGCATGATCTTGTTTTTCAAATCCTGGACCGCATTTATTCCTTGCCCATACCTTGTTGGAATGGTTATTTGTCTCAGCTCAGTCAATTGATTCAGGAACGAACGACGCAAGACCGGTTAATGACGCTACTAATTGAGATTACGGAAGAGCTCGTGCGCACGAAATAAGGATAAAAAATAGATCCTTACATGTGTATGAAACGTTTCGATAGTGAGGGAAAAATTGTGAAAAAAATATACAGCACTATCATCTTACTGTTTGTTTTTATTGGTTTAATTTCGACGTCTGTGCAGGCAAAATTTCCAAAACCTATTTTTGATAGGCCTGTTCAATTGGATGATTCTGGCAGACCTCTCTATAATTCTTGGGAACGACAAGAATATTTGAGAAAGCAGCGGACACGTCAAAAACAACTTCAGCAACAAAAAGAGCCAGTAGAGCAACCAGAACAAGAGAATCAAGCATCACAAGCAAAGTCTTCACAGCCGGGCAATGATGATAATGTTCAAGAAAAAAAAGCTGATGTAAAAGGGGAATCAGGTACCGTATCTGAAGAACAGACACCATCATCAGCGGTTATTAATAGACCAATGAGAAACAAATAGTTTAAAAAGGAGAGAGTATGATAGCCAAGTTACTGACAGTTATGACTTGTACAATTTTTCTTTGTGTTACTTTTTATGTAACGCCTGTACGAGCAGGAAATCCTCAGCCAATTATTACAGAACCTGTTTTTCTTGGTGGTGCTAATCCTGAATACTATAAAAATAAGAAAAAACCATCAACGACAGATACTCAGGAAGTAACAGCAGATAAAACGATAGAGCCTGTCGTGAGCAAGCCAACAGAACCTTCCGTGGTGACCACGATAGAACTGGAAGCTATCACAACCCAACCGGAGGTTGTCACAACACAGACAACGATAGCCGAGCCAAGCGATACAACGAAAGAAACTGAGAACTCAGCCAGCATTGGTATTGGGAATGAAGAGACCGTGCCCACAACCCAAAAACCTGTCGAAGAAACAAAACCTGTTGATAGTAGTAATTACGATTTCTAATGAAAAGAAAAATAACTTATTTGTGTCTCCTCATTCTATTGGTAAGCTCGCTGACAGCCTCCTATAGTTTTGCCCAATCGTCTTCAGAGGAAGGTGTTAGTTTTAGTAGAAAGATGGTCCTGTTTATTCGTAAACTTCTTGATGATAATCCAAAACCTGTTCAAGAAGATTTGGTGAGGGATGAACTGTGATCGCCTCGCTTTGCGAGGCGAAATGATGAATGAAGATTGAAGAATGAAGAATGAAGATTGAAATAGAACTTGTTATGAGTTTTATTCGTTATCACCTCATGCGCATTATTTTTAAATTCTTATTAGTCACTATATTTCTATTTACACTATTCTACACTGTTACAGCTTGGTCTGGTGAGGTGGAGCCTTTATTTGACAAGGCTGTAAAAATTGATAGTCACGGTGAGCTTGTCCTCTCTGAAAAATCGACGTCTAGTCAAGTCACGAAACAAAAACAGAAAACAGTTAAGAAACAATCCAAATCAGTTTCAAAAAGTAATTCAAAAAGATTATGGGAGTACAAAAAAAGTCGGTTTAATTTGTACTCAATTGATGATGAAATCAAAATTGGAAACACCTTTCAGAAAAAACAAGTAGACAACTTTAAGAAAAAGAAACTTTTCGTAAATCCCAAAAAATATAGCAGCCTAAAAAAACGTATGGATAATATTGTTAAACGGCTAGCTAAACAGTCTGATATTCCAAACTTGCCTTACGAAGTAACTCTGTTTGATAAAAAAGATATGGCCAATGCTTATTGTCTGCCTGGTGGTAAAATGGGCGTGTTTACAGGAATATTCAAACAAGTGAATAAAAAAACAGGCATGGTTGATATGAATAGTGATGATGAAATTGCTGCTGTATTGAGTCATGAAATGGCTCATGCTACACTGCGCCATGTTACGAGGCGTTTAACTACCTATAACACGCTTGGTTTAGTGGGATCGATTGTCACTCTTGGTTTAGCTCAGGGAGCTGGTGATAATTGGGCGCGGTTGGCTAACCAAGTTTTTAACACAGGAACTTTTCTTTATTTCCCGAGTTATTCACGAAAACATGAAAAAGAAGCTGATCAAGTTGGCTTATATTATATGGCGAAAGCAGGGTTTAAACCTCAAGCAGCTGTTAGTGTATGGAAACGTGCAGCAAAGCGCGCCAGTAAAAAAGGGAAAAATGACAATCAATTCTTTGCTTCACACCCAAGCTCTGGTTCACGAGCTAATACCCTGCAAGGTTATCTTGCTGATGCCGCCTTGGTTCAAAAACAGCAGAAAGAAAAGGGGCGGGTTTATCGGGAGATGAGACGGTGACGCAGTTTATTCTAAACTGCGTATTGAAAAATACATAAATAAATGAAAAATGAAAAACGCTAGACGCTAGACCCCGCAAACGGGGCAGGCGCAAAAGGACATATCTTATTCAACACACATTCAGTACAATTCGGTTTTCGGGCTTTACAGACCTTGCGACCATGCCAAATTAGACAATGTGATAGGGTTTCCCAGTGTTTCTGGCTTGTGATAGCCATTAAGTCTCTCTCAATTCTAATGGGGTCTTTATGTTTTGTTAGCCTCAGTCTTTGCGATAAACGCATGACGTGGGTATCCACACAGACACCTTCATTAATCTCATATAGTCTTGCCAAAATAACATTTGCTGTTTTGCGACCAAAGCCCGGTATTTTGATAAGTTCCTTCATAGAATTGGGAATAACGCCTTGATAATCATGAAGAATCATATTGGCGGCGCCAAGAATGTTTTTGGCTTTGTTACGAAAAAAACCTGTGGGTTTGATCATTTTTTCAAGTTTGGCCTGGGATAGTTGTGCAAAATCTTGAGCTGTTTGGAAGTCATCAAAAAACGTGGCCGTGACTTGATTCACACGCTCATCAGTACATTGCGCAGATAAAATAACCCCCACAACTAATTGAAAGGGCGTCACATATTTTATCCCAATAGGCACATGGGCGTAGAGGGGAATAAGTTTATTTAAGACTTTATTTACTTGTGTCTTTGCCTCTTTCATGGAGAAGACTTACTATTGGTTTATTTCTCTTTTTTCAATACTAACGTCGGCTCATCGGTCCGTTGGTCCATCGGCCCATTAAATTGACAAACATCACAAAAAACCTCTTGCCATTACCTGGCCCCACTATGGTAATAACCCCCAAACGTTTTAAACAATTTCTATAAGGAGAAAACAATGGCAGACACTAATGATAAGGTTGAAAGTAATGTTGAAGGAAAATGGTATGTAGATTCACAATGTATTGATTGTGATCTTTGTCGCACCACTTCTCCTGCTAACTTTAAACAAAACGAGGATGAAGGCTATTCATACGTTTATAAACAACCTGAAGGTGAAGAAGAAAAACAACAATGCCAAGAAGCTTTAGACGAATGTCCCGTTGAAGCTATTGGTAATGATGGATAATTGGATTACTAAATTATAAGTGTATTACTTTGGGATTTTAGCGCTTTCTTCCTTAATAAGGTTAGAAAGCGCTATTACCCAAGCCTCTTGATCGTTGAGGCAGGGCATCAGGTCTAGTCTTTCACCACCATTCATAATAAATAATTCTTTATAAGTTTTTCCAATTTAATGTAGTGTTTCCACACAATCAATTGTAAAACTGGGCGTGCATACAGCAAGACGTTTTATACCGTCGTTTGCTAGTTTGATGATCAAATCTTGGGTATAGGGCGTGAGCCATTCTTCTTTTCCAAAACGTGACTGATAAGAAGTGAGGACATGTTTGTGCGGGAAACTAAGCTGTTCTTTTATGAGGTTTGATGTGGTCAGACACATGTTTTCATAAGGGTCCCCTTTTTTTATATGGCTTACAGGCAAGCCATGGTAGGACAAAAGTAGGCGTTCTGGTTGCTGATCTAGAGAGGTTAAGTAGGTTGTGATCATGCTGGATAGAGTATTAATGTATAGTTCGTGGGAGCAGAAAGAACCAATAAAGCGAGCCTTTGGTTTTGTTTGAAGTGTTTTTAAGTATTTTTTAATCACATCTTGAATGGAGCCTGTTGTGGTGTGGCTGTATTGGGGAAATAAGGGAATGATTAAAATCTTTTGAATACCTTGTTTGTTGATCATTTCATCCAGCACAGAAGTGATATTCGGATTGCCATAACGCATGGCAGAACGAATGACGACAAAGGGCGTTGTGGCACTAAGATTTTGATAAAGTTTTTCTGTGAGAGAGTTAGTGGTGTTAATAATGGTGCGACCATACTTTTCAAAGAACCATTCATAAGTTTTAGCGGATTTTTTACCGTGTTTTGGTAGGATTATGTTATTCAAAATGAGGGACCAAAAAGCAGGCTTATTGGGAATCATGAAGGGGTCAGAGAGAAGTTCTTTAATAAAAGATTTAACTGCGGGAATAGAAGAGTTCTCTGGTGTGCCAAGCTGTACGAGTAAGACACCTGTTGATTCTTTGGAATCTGATGATATTTGCTTTTTAAACTCTTCAGGAGACATGTTAATCATAGAACATACCTCATTATGTTTGCTGGTCTACACATTGACGTTTTTGTCATACGTATGTAAAAGAGATTAAGATGAATAAGAACATAATACAATACTTTATTTTGGAAGATGCGCCTCAAGGCGATATTACGTCACTGGCTATTTTTGGTCAGAAGAAAGAAATCATAACGGCTCAAATGATAGCAAAAGAATCTTTGGTCGTCTCTGGTTTTTCGGTAATCAAAAATATTGTAAAACTCAGATTTCCCAAAGTAAAATTATCTGTTTTTAAAAAAGATAGTTCCATCGTTACTAAAGGGACTGTTATTGCCAAAGTAAAAGGTCCTGTTACTGACATCTTGCTCATGGAGCGCCTGTGTTTAAATCTGATGCAGCGCTTAAGTGGTGTGGCGACTTTAACGCATGCATTTGTCACAATAGCAAAACCACATAAGGTTTCTATTTTAGACACTCGGAAAACAACTCCTGGTTTACGCACAGAAGAAAAAAAAGCTGTTGTTGATGGCAGGGGAGAAAATCATCGCATGAGTTTATCGGATCAATATTTGATAAAAGATAATCACATTGACGCTGCTGGGGGTGTTTTAGAGGCTATTGAACAGGTGTTAAAACATCAAAAACAATATCGTAAAAAACCACTCATTGAAGTTGAGGTTCGTGATGAAGCTGAGTTTTGTGAAGCTTTACTCATGCAGGTTGATGTTATTATGTTAGACAATATGAAACCAGCACAGATAAAAAAACTGGTAAAGCTCAGAAATCAACAGGGAAAGAAATCTTTGTTGGAGATTTCAGGTAATGTGACTTTGAAGAATTTAAAAAAATATGTAACTCTTGGTGTAGAACGGATTTCTGTAGGGGCGTTGACACACTCTGCGCGCGCTGTGGACATTTCTATGGTATTGGGCCGATGAGCCGACGGGCCGATGAACCGATGAGTCTGAAATTCATCGGTGCGTTGGAGCGTAGGTGCGTCGGAGCGATTATATGACAAAACTACAAACAATAACCGGTATGGCTGATATTCTTCCTGAAGACATTGGTTTCTGGCATGTTTTAGAAAAAACAGCACGAACACTTTTTGAAACCTATGGGTTTGAAGAAATTCGTACTCCCATTGTAGAAGACACGCGTCTCTTTCAAAGGGGTATTGGAGAAAATTCACAAGTGGTGCAAAAAGAAATGTATACCTTTGATGATAAAGGTGGTGATTCTGTAACGATGCGACCAGAAGGTACGGCCAGTGTGATGCGCGCCTATTTGCAACACTCTCTTATGGCAAAAGATGCCATTACAAAATTGTATTACATGGGTCCCATGTTTCGTTATGAGCGACCACAAAAAGGACGCCTAAGACAATTTCACCAAATTGGTGTCGAACTGATGGGTATTGATTCGCCATTAGCAGATGCCGAAGTTGTAATCATGATGGATCGTTTGATTCGCACTTTAGGTATTTCTCATTATCGTCTCGAAATTAATTCATTGGGTACATTAGAAGAAAGAAAACCCTATTTGGAATGTTTGGTAAAACATTTTACAAGGTTTACAGATAAGCTTTGTGATGATTGTAAGAAACGGCTGGAAAAAAATCCCTTACGCATTCTTGATTGTAAAGAAGAAACCTGTATTAAGTTAGCTGATGAAGCACCTACTATTTTTGATGCCTTAACAGAGCAAACAAAAGAAGAATTTGATAAGTTTAAAAAGCTACTTGATGAAGCGGGTGTTGTGTACATGGTAAACCCACGTATTGTTCGCGGTCTTGATTACTATGAAAAAACAGCCTTTGAATTTGTTTCTGATAAGCTTGGCTCACAATCTGCCTTTTCAGCAGGGGGACGTTATAATCGACTCGCACTTGAATTAGGTGGTAAAGAAGTTCCCTCTGTTGGTTTCTCCATTGGTTGTGAACGCATTATCATGCTCATGAAAGAACAAGAATTTGAAACAACGATGCAAGCTGAACTCAAGGGTGTTTATCTAGCACCGCTTGATGAAGCCTCTTTTGATGTGTGCCAGGGTCTCTTACAGAACTTGCGTGACGAAGGTGTGAGAGCGGAAATGGATTATCAGAAAAAATCCATGAAAGCTCAAATGCGTCGGGCTAATAAACTTGATTTTCGCTATGTGGTCATTATGGGTGAAGTAGAACGACAAAAAGGGATTGTAACATTAAAAGATTTGGAAAATGGGGAACAGGAAGAGGTGAAGATAGAGGACCTGTGTTCTAAATTCAATATTCAATAATCAACAGAACAATATCCCTTTATCATTATTGGGACAAAACCATGATAATTTTAGATGGATATTGGATATTGATTATTGAGTGTTGGGTATTGAAAAAGGGACCATCTTTCCAAAGAAAAACAGCCCCTTTTATTGAGCGGGTTTTATATTTTTGTTTATCTAATCATAACAAAGCAATCCTTGTGCCAAGACGGGATATGTATAATAACCTAATAAAATCAGCTATATACACAGTTGTCCTTTATTGGTCATTCAGATCCACGCGTTTATATATATTTGGATAATAGAATATTTGAATCATGAATACAGTATAAATATAGTTTTGGGTTCCAGAGAGCCGGAGTTCCAGGGTTTATTTAGTGTAAACTAAGCACTACTCTGGCACTCTGGTACTTCGGCACTCCGGTACTGTTGTGCTGATAAATCTCATTTGAATTCTTTATTATTTAAGGTTAGAAGGTAGTATGTTTTTTAAACGCAAAAAAAAGATTGTGAATGCTAAGCAAGAAATTGTCTTAGAGCCTTTTACAAAAGCAGACATCAAACAACTCATCTTATGGATTACGTCACCTCACTTGCTGGTGCAATGGGGTGGGCCAAAGTTTCAGTACCCATTAAACAAGAGGCAGTTGAAAAAGCATATTGAGGAGGCGCTTGCAGCACCAGAAAAAAAGAAAATATTTAAAGTGGTCAATACTGAAACTGGGGAGCATATAGGTCATTGTGAACTGATCGCTATTGATTACGAAAAAAGAACAGCCAAACTTGTGCGTTTGCTCGTAGGGGCCAAAGAATGTCGCGGTCTTGGTCGGGGAGAACAAATCACACGCAAACTTCTTAACTATGCTTTTGATGAACTCGGTTTAGAAACGGTTTCTCTCAATGTTTTTGCATACAATAAAACCGCTATCTATTGTTATCAAAAAATGGGTTTTCAAGTTGTGGATGTGCAAAAAGAAATGCGCGAATTTGCCGGTGAACAATATGACCTACTACTCATGAAAATCACAAAGAGCATCTTTCAAGGGCTGTGATTTCTAATATTATTTAATATCAAAGTTTTTAAGCGAAAGGCAATCAATAGAAGGAAAAGGACAATGAATCCATGATACCAATTATTGTGTTCTGGTTGTCTGAGTCAGACGTGTCTGAGCTGTCAGATGAGTCTGGTGTATCAGTTGTTGTTGTAATGGAGTTGTCGTAACGGGGTCAAAAAGCTTCGATCTTATCATTTTGAAAGGAATTTATTGCCTATGTCCAGCTCTGTATTACCTTGCTTGAAATGAGCTTAATTGGTTGTTAAAGATCTTTATATGAACGAATTAAATATATTGAGTTATGGGGCGTATCGACAATTCAGAAGATGCGATTGGGAAAATTAAGAAGGCCATTACATGGACAGCTAAAGAAAAAAACTATTTTGAAAATCTTGTTTTCTTTAATCAGGCCACAGAAAAAGAAGATAAAATAAAGTACAAAGGGGAGCTTGATAAAATTATTACATCACAACGGCAAATGCTTAATCCTGATCATGAAGCCTATTTTAGCAATTGGATATCCAAAAAACTCAAACCACAGGTTGCAGAAGAAAATGTTCGCAAAGCATTTACCATTTTAGAACGTTTGAAAATGATTCACAAAGATTCAAAAAATAAATGGGTGCAATCTGTTGAGCACCTCACAACGCCTAGCGAAATTACGTCGCACATGGTGTAACCTCCATGACCATTGGTCTTTCATTAGAACAATATAAACGAATCAAAGAAAAACTAGCCACATTTCGTGATGAAATTCAGCAGGAACTTCAGGAAACAGATTCTGATGAAACCATGGTAGCACAGCTGAATTTACAGCTATTTCCGGTGACGGAGGAGTAGGGTTGTTGGCTGGGGCTCTAGACACTAGAAATTTCTTCCACTTCCCAATTCTCATTCACCCAGAGTTCGAGAACAGGGAGGTTGGGGTAGTGTTTTTTGACGTGCTCAGCCGCATCTTTGAGTTGGATTAGCTGTTTTTCTTTAGCCACAGGATTACCCGCACAGTCGTGATGGGCGACAATAGCAATCCCAACTGATTTATGTTTTTCCACAGATATATTAATGCGTTTATAGATGTTCTTTGTTTCTTGAGAAGCGGGCGCATTAGACAGTAGGGCAATAGGGCCTGGTTCTGTAATGCTATCAACATACATAATGTTAAAGCGATTCATGAGAAAGGTGATCACAGGAAGTTGTGTTCTTCCATCCATGCAATTGATTACTGTGGCAAAGGACATAGGGCTTGGCGTCTATCGTCTAGCGTCTATCGTCGCTCGTAATAACGTGACATCGAGCTATCGAGACAATCGTAAAAGAACAACAACGATATCTCGACTGTCTCGATTGTCTCGGAAAGAGAGACGTGAGACGTGAGACGTGAAACGAATTGAGTGTTTACTTCAAGCCTGAAACCAAAAATTCTCTATTCATTTTAGCAATGAAATTTACTGAAATTTCTTTGGGGCAGGCAGCTTCACATTCGTATTGATTTGTGCAATTTCCAAAACCTTCATCATCCATGGCTTTTACCATAGCGCGGACGCGTTTCATGCGCTCAGGTTGTCCTTGGGGAAGGTGAGCAAACTGAGAAACTTTTGCCGCAACAAAAAGCATGGCTGAAGCATTTTTACATTGTGCCACGCAGGCTCCACACCCAATACATTGTGCGGCATCCATGGCATATTCAGCGTCTTCTTTAGGAATAGGGAGAGCGTTGGCATCAGCAGGACTGCCGGTGTTAATAGTGATAAAACCACCTGTTTGCATAATGCGATCAAAGGCTGATCGATCCACAACAAGATCTCTGATCACAGCAAAGGCACGGGAGCGAAAGGGTTCGATGTAAATCTCATCGCCATCCTTAAAATGGCGCATATGAAGTTGGCAGGTAGTTGTGCCTTTTTCAGGACCGTGAGCGCGTCCATTAATAATGAGTGAACACGTACCACAAATACCCTCACGGCAATCATGATCAAAGGCAATGGGGTCTTCATTATCTTCAATGAGGCGCTCATTCACCACATCAAGCATTTCTAAAAAACTCATATCAGGACTGATATCATCAGCCATATAAGTGACCATTTTGCCTTTGTCTTTAGCATTGCGTTGCCGCCAAATGTATAGTGTTAAATTCATAATTTGTGGATAGTGAATAGTGAATAGTGTATCGTGAATTTCTATGCGATCCACGATAAACGATCCACGACCCACTATTTATAGCTTCTTACTCCTGGTTTTACTTCTTCAAACTTTAAAGCCTCTTTATGTAGTTTGGCTTTTTTATCTACACCTTGATATTCCCATACGGAAACATGAGAATACGAGCGGTCGTGTCGCACAGCTTCGCCTTCAGGTGTTTGGTGCTCCTCCCGGAAATGACCGCCACATGATTCATCACGATCAAGGGCATCTTGGCACATGATTTCAGCAAACTCTAAGTAGTCTGCTAGCCGTCCAGCTTTTTCTAAAGAGAAATTAAATTCTTCGTTTGTGCCAAGAACTTTAATGTTTTTCCAAAATTCTTCTCTGAGTTCAGGGATTTTATTTAAGGCTTCTTTCAAACCTTTTTCATTACGCGCCATACCACATTTTTCCCACATCACATTACCGAGTTCTTTGTGTAATGACTCAACTGTGCGAGTGCCGTTGATGTTAAGTATTTTATCTGTTCTTTCTTTCTCGATTTTTTCGGCATCTTTAAATTCAGGATGATCCACAGTAGGTGCATCGCGTGAAATGGCAGTGAGGTAATTGCCAATTGTATAAGGAATAATAAAATAACCATCAGCAAGACCCTGCATGAGCGCGCTAGCACCCAAACGGTTGGCGCCATGGTCAGAATAATTGGCTTCACCCAGAACAAAGAGTCCGGGCACGTTACTCATGAGATCATAATCGACCCAAAGGCCACCCATTGTATAATGTGGGGCAGGGTAAATACGCATAGGATCTTTATAAGGATTTTCAGCTGTGATGCGCTCATACATTTGGAAGAGATTGCCATAACGTTCCGCAATGACATCCTTACCCAATCGTTTAATGGAATCACGGAAATCCAGATAAACACCATTGCCTGATGAACCCACACCGCGGCCTTCATCACAAACTTCTTTGGCACTGCGAGACGAAATATCGCGAGGCGCTAAATTGCCGTAACTGGGGTATTTACGTTCGAGGTAGTAATCACGTTCATCTTCTGGAATATCATTAGCAGCACGTTCATCTTTTTTGTTTTTGGAAACCCATATGCGACCATCATTTCTCAATGATTCAGACATGAGTGTGAGTTTTGATTGATAATGGCCAGACATGGGAATGCACGTGGGGTGAATTTGCGTAAAACAAGGATTGGCAAAACCAGCGCCTTTTTTATACGCACGATAAGCTGCAGTAACATTACACCCATTGGCATTGGTGGAGAGATAAAAAACATTGCTATAACCACCTGTGGCGATAATCACAGCATGTGCTGCATGGGATGTGATCTCACCTGTAACCAGATTACGCACAACAATGCCTTTAGCATGACCATCAACAAGAACAACTTCTAACATTTCAGTTCGCGGAAACATTTTAACTTTTCCAGCACCTATTTGGCGTGACAGTGCTGAGTAAGCACCTAAGAGAAGCTGTTGGCCTGTTTGGCCGCGCGCATAAAATGTTCGTGATACAAGAGCACCACCAAAGGAACGATTGTCGAGCAGGCCACCATAATCACGGGCAAAGGGAACGCCTTGGGCCACACATTGATCAATGATAGCATTGGATACTTCAGCTAGGCGGTAAACATTTGCCTCACGTGATCTGAAATCACCACCTTTTAGGGTGTCATAGAAAAGGCGATAAACAGAATCACCATCATTTTGATAGTTTTTAGCCGCATTAATACCACCTTGAGCCGCTATGCTATGGGCGCGACGCGCACTATCCTGAATGCAAAAGCACTTTACATTATAGCCAAGTTCTCCCAGAGATGCTGCGGCTGACGCACCTGCAAGTCCGGACCCCACGACGATAATGTCATACTTACGTTTATTGGCAGGGTTAACAAGTTTGCTTTCAAATTTATAACGCTCCCATTTAGTGGCCAGAGGACCTGATGGTATTTTTGATTCTAGTTTCATTGATAGGCGTCTATCGTCTATCGTCTAGCGTCTATCGTCTTGCGTGAGGCGAGCGACGAGAGGCGAGCGACGAGAAACGCTATTTAATTACTTTAAAAAGCACACATAGTGGTACTACAGCATAACCTACAGCAACAATAACGCCAAGTAGGGGGCCTGCAAAATTAATGTACTTGGCATATTTATGATTCATGAGTCCAAGAGATTGTAGGGCGCTTGCTGCCGCATGATGCACATGAGCACCTAACAAAACAACACCGAGAAGATAAATGCTTGTAATAGAGGAATTCGAAAAGCCTTTAATAAGCATTGTGTACACATCGTGTCGTCCCTGTGTATCAAAAAGATGCTTAAACGACGGATCAATAGATTGTACAGTATAATGAAAAATATGAAAAACTAAAAAACACACGATGATCAGTCCTGTAATGATCATGGTACGTGATGTCAATGTGGCCACAACTGTTGCGGGTTTATGATAGGAAACAGGACGAGCCAGTTTGTTTTCTACGTAGAGGATTGATGATAAAATGGCATGCGTTATAAAAAGAACAAATAGAGTAATACGAATGGCCCACAAAAAACCACCCAAACCTTGTAAAGTGGCGGCGTAATTATTAATAGCATCAGCACCTAAGAAAATTTGAAGATTGCCCAACATGTGTCCAAAAATAAAAAGCATAAGGGGAATGCCTGTGAGTGCCATGATGTATTTTTTAGCCACAGAAGACGTGATATAAGAGCTCATCGTAACTCCAGTTTTGAAAGTTGTTTGTTGTGATAACGCGATGGTCTGACTGATGAAAATGCTTATTATTACCCGAATGATATTGCAATGATTTTGATCAGCTTATTTAGTGTTATTTGCTTGACCAAAATAATTGTTTATTTAATAAAATCATTTAGTTATTAATGTTGTAACGAACACTTTTCATAGATCGATGGATAAAGCCACGTTACTTAAGTGTTCGGAATTTGGCGCTACGGTTATTAGTAATATGTAAGATAGGTTCACTTTTTGAATACACAAGCACACACATTTCCCATCCATTTTTTTATTAAACGTGTTCACGATATCTGTGGTATTGTACCGTTGTTCTTGTTTTTAGCCCTTGTTCTTAATCATGTTTGTCTGGTGTTGTTTTCTGATGCTGAAACAATAGCATTTTTTATTTCCGTTCAAAAAACGCCTTTATTTATTTTCTTTGATACTGTTTTTATTCTCATACCACTTATTTTTCATTTTAGTTATTCTTTATTACAAATTTATAATAGCCGTGTGAACGTTCATATATACAATACTTTTTCAAACTGGCGCAGTGTTTTGAATACATTGGCAGCTATTGTGGGCTTAGTTTTTATCATTTATCATTTGGGACAGCTTTACGCGGTTTATTTTAGCCATCTTGCGGGCCATCATTATATTCAAACAATATTGGTGGCGCATCAAAGTTTAGAAACAATATTATTATTTTGGGTGGGAATCTTTGTTCTCACATATTACTTTTTTAATTATTTATGGCATTTTCTCATTAATATGGGTTTGACCGCACAGAGTAAAACACAAACCGTATCACTTAAGATATGGATGTTTTTCATGTTTGTCGTGCTGGGGTTTGAAGTCATGTTGCTTATTAAAGCTGTTGTGGAACGCCCAACTTTATAGGTTATTATGGACACTAACATACCTGTTCTCATCATAGGTGCTGATATTACCGGAATGACGGTAGCTACTTGCTTAGCGAGTTTGGGTGTTAAAACGTGCTTGGTGACCAGCCATACGCTTGGTCGTGATGTTTTGTTGCCAAGTTTTGATGGGATGAATGGATCAGGTTTTCATCATGATAAAGATCTTGATGATGAACAGTTTTTTTCTGAAACAACACAGTACAGTAGTTTTCTCGTAAATCAAAAAGACACACAAGAAATGTGTCATAAAGCCACAGCTGTTATTAATCTTTGTGCCCGCTTGGGTGTTGATTTCAAACGTACCCGTGAGGGGGCTTTTACTGGTGAGCCTGTTCCGGGGAGTCAAGGTAGTCGCATGATGAGGGGGACTGTTTCTTTAGCGCGGCAACTCACAACTGTATTAGCAGAACAAGTCAGATTTTTTTCAAAAAAAGGTCTCATACAAGTCCAAGAGCGCACAGAGTTTTTACAAGCTATTATTGATGATAATAAAGAATGTCATGGTGCTATATTACAAGATATGAAGACCATGCAGCTCGCCAGTGTTCGTGCGGATGCTGTGATTATGGCAAGTGCTGGTATTGGGAGCTTGTTTGGTCGTTATAGTCTCTCAACGCATCATGATAATGTGCATTCAATTATGCAGTTGGCACGTCTGGGTGCTGCCATAGCCAATCCAGAGTTCATTGATTTTTCACCATTGGGTTGTCTTGGCCAGGACAAATCTTACTTATTGCCCATACAACCTCTTTTTCAGGGGGCCCGTTTATGGTTACACAGAGAATCGGGTAAAATAGATTTATTAGAAGGACTCATCAATGAGCGGCCCATATACCCACATCATGTGGCGCAAATAATGTGGCGCAAACAAAAACAAGACACAAAAATTTCTTTGGATTTATCGGCTTGCCAAGAAGAACTTCAAGAACATGCCTTTCTTAAACTAGGCAAAGATATTCCTGTACAACCCCTTATGTCAGATTGGTTAGGTGGTTTATGGGTTGATCATGATTATATGACAAACCTAAGAGGTTTGTTTGCTGTAGGTAGGGCTTCCTTTCAATTTAAGGGCGCGGCTGTTTTGCCTGGTAATATGCTTACTCTGTGTATGTATGGCGCTTTGGAATCTGTCGACCATGTTTTTCATTACGTAAAAAATAGAAAAGGCCGACAACATCAGGTACAAACTTTGATTGCGGATGTTCTCCAAAGTCAGGAAAAACAAAATTTAGAATATGGCGATCTCACAGGACCTGAAAATATTTATCAACTGCAATCATAACTTGCTGATGTCATGTATTCTTGTGTGGGGCCTGTACG
>JAHJDR010000411.1 GCA_018812345.1 bacterium
GCTTTAGCAAAGCAGGGAAAAGTGAGGCGGATTATTAGCAATTCTTATATGTGGAAGCAAGACATTTTTTGTTTGAGTTGCTCATTTTTATGCGAACATATCTTTGTTCTTCTATCATTAGTCTCAGTCTCATCGGGACTGAGACTGGGATTGGGACTGAGATTGTGGGACTGAAGGAGCATAACTATATGAAATAATAGAAATAAAAAAATATTACAAGTTGGCATACTGGCTGCAATAGAGATGAGTATAACAATAGGATGATTTGTCTAATCATATCCCATGATGTTGTGGCGCGTTCCTCATTGGCGCGCCCAACAGCAATGGGATGAGGAGGAAAACAATGAATGAGATTAATTTATTTGAAAATGAAAATACTATGAAAAATCTATCTTTAGATACATTAAAAGAAGAGGGGAGTATGGATCCTGATTATTTTATGAATGCAGTAGTTGATCCGGATAAAAGTTCCATTCTCAATCAAGCTTTAGAAGATTCTACATTCAAAAAACAGATATATACTGAATTAACGGAACCCCCTACGGAAAACAATCTTGAAACAAATTCTTATCTTACAGCAACACTTAATGAATTAGGAGAAGGTGATGAAATAGAGATTGGTCTTCAGGCTAGAGTCGTTTTTGCCAGCAAGGAGTTTGAAGCCAGTACAAAGTGGGCCGTAAAAAAATCAGAGAATGGTTTTGATGTGACATTAGGTGGTAAATTAGGACTTGGCTTCATCAAAGAGTTTGCCACAAAAATTCCGGGAGGACAGGCTAAGGCAAATCTTGCGGCTCTCTTAACAAAAGAAGGTCATGTGACCTTCCAATTTCCTGATGCCCAAGAAGTTCAAAAAGCAGCAGACCTCATTGGCAAAGTAGCTATAACAAATAGTGTGGTTGTTCCTGCGGCTGTCTCCATGCCTCCTATTGCTTATGTACTATCTACAAAAGGTTCGCAAATACCTGTTCTGGGAAAGTACCTTGTTGATGTGAATCATATACCCACAATCAATGGCCAGCTTAAGAGTATCGAGATAACAGATGCCCTATCTCTGAGAGCTACGGGTTCTTTAGAAGGTAAGCTTCCCGTAAAAGAACTTAGTCATCTTTTAAAAGGCGGTATTAATTTAAAGGCTAGCGGTAAGCTTAAGATGGGGGCTGTGCTCAATTTTGAAGAAGATAATGGCATAACTTTAGTGCTGCGAGGTGGTGCTGGTTTTAAAATGGATCTAGAAGGAAAAGGAGGGGTGGGTAAATATAATCGCATTGTGTCTTTAAGAAAAAACATGTCTTCAGAAAGTCAGGTGTGGTTAGAACATCATTATCCGATTGATGAAAAGGACATTAAAAATATGGCGCAAGCCCCATTGAAAGGAATGACAACTCTTATTGAGAAAGGGTGGCGCAATAAGGAGCTCGTTATTCGTGTTAATAATAGAAAAGATAACCTCTTAACGAAATCAGGTGTTTTTCAAGAGATGACTATGAGACCACGAAACAGCGATAATATTCTTAAGGGTGGTATTTTAAATTATCTGATAGAAGGAGATTTTCATAAAGCGGGTGATGCCCTAGATCATTTAGGTGTTACGTACAACCATGAGGCTCAAGCATATCGTAAATGTGGGAACAAGGCTTTTGGCGAAGTAGGGTTGTGGGATGTGGCTAAGCTAGAAGGGGGATATGAGTTTTTTGATAGGGATGTTAATGGGGATGATCGGTGTGGGGCTTAATAATTGAAAAATGAAAAATACATAAATGAAAAATGAAAATTGATTTATGTTTTTCGATTTTCAATTATCATTTCTCAATTCCATCCGAGGGACGGATAAGGGGGGTTACAAACTTTGTAATAATGGTTATAATAATGACTATAGATAGTAATAAAAAGGATCATTATGAAAACCATTAATATCACTGATGCTAAGAAAAAACTCCTTGAACTTGTCAGAGAGGCTGATGAGAATTTTGAGAGGTATTGTATTATGAGAAATGGTGAGCCTAAGGCTGTTCTTATGTCAGCCGATGATTATGATAGTTGGTTAGAAACCATGGAAATCATGAGCAGTAAAGAAGCTGTCGCTGAAATCAAAAAAGCACGCAAAGAATTAGATCAAGGCAAAGGCATTGCTTTTGAAAAACTATTGGAAAGATTGAAATAATGAAATACAAAATTGTTTTTTCTCCAACAGCTGCCAAGCAGTTTAAAAAGCTTCCTAAAATTATAGCGAGAAGAATAGCTAGTGCCATTTCTAAGTTAGCTATTGAGCCTATGTCAGGTAAGCGTCTTAAAGGAGAGCTTGGTGATTATTGGTCCTATAGGGTGGGGCAGTACCGTGTGATTTATTATATTCGTCAGAAAAAGATTCAAATCGAAATTATCAGAGTGGCCCATAGGAGAGAGGTATGCCGATGAGCCTGAATTATGTGTTGAAAAAAAATACTTTATATGGTATTATAAAAGTACTTATGAAGACTTTATTTGATTTTTCCAAGAGTATTATTCCATTGTCTAAATTCAGACAGTCGGCAAAAGACTATCTCAAACAGCTAAAAAATGCGCATCAGCCTTTGGTGCTAACGCAAAATGGTCATAGTGCAGCCATTGTACTATCACCTGAGGA
This sequence comes from bacterium, assembly GCA_018812345.1. GTDB lineage: Bacteria > UBA10199 > UBA10199 > UBA10199 > JADGCS01 > JAHJDR01. The sequence goes on from JAHJDR010000411.1 coordinate 2,627, forward strand.
TTATAAAAAAATAAAATACGAACAGGAGTTTTATAAAGCCATAGCCATGGGTGAGCGGGATTTAGAAGAGGGCAACGTTATTGATCACGATAAATTCTTTGAAGATCTATTATCATGAAATCTCAATTCAAATTAATATGGACAGATAAAGCAGCGAACGACCTCAGGCAAATTTTGTCCTTTATCCAATATGATAAGTTGAGTGCAGCAACTGCGTTTGTGAAGAAAATAAAAAAAGGAGTGGAGAAGTTAAGAAAATACCCACAGCTTGGTCGTATTGTTCCTGAACTTTGTCGCAAAGATATTAGAGAGATTATCGTAAAGAACTATCGTGTTGTCTATAAAACTGACGAAAAAAAAATCATTATAATTACCATTTTTGAGGGGCACAAGGAGTTTAATTCATTATAAAAAAGGGCCTGAAAAATAGGCCCTTTTTTATAATTGAAAATTGAAAAAGTTTAAGCAGACGTTACCTTCTTCAATGTTTCCGTAAGCAGTGGGGCTACTTTAAACAAATCACCCACAATCCCGTAATCAGCTTTTGAAAAAATGGGGGCTTCGGGATCTTTATTTACAGCAACAATTACCTTTGACGTACGCATGCCCGCCAAATGTTGAATGGCACCAGAAATACCAAAGGCTAAGTAGAGTTTTGGGTTAACCACTTTACCTGTTTGCCCTAC
>JAHJDR010000412.1 GCA_018812345.1 bacterium
TCCTGCCACTCGACTCGTCTCGATTAAAATCGAGACTCACTCGTGGCAAGCCACATGGCAAGTCGCGTGTTTTGAGCTTGTCGAAGGACATAAGCTATTTAAGCCTTTAGTATCTTTAGGGTGCTAAGGGCTTTTTTAATTTCAATTTTATAGTATTCCCTTTAATTCTTTTCGGGAAACAACAGAACCATAAATGACTTGTTTATTTGTTGTGTTTATAAGAGCCGGGGCACCACGAAGTTGGTACATATTAGCTATTTTATTTTGTTTATTATTAAATTCAATGATGAGATTGTATTTTCCCTTACAGACAACATCGAGGTGGTGGTGGATGTGGTTAATTGTTTTAAATACCGAACCATCAATGTATTCGAAAACAAGGAGAAATTCATGCATTATATTATTTTGCAAGGGAAACAGGGGAGAGTCAAGAGAACATTTTGTAATTATTGAGGAAATATTGAACTCAACAATATAAACAATGAAAACAAGGGTTTATATTTTGCTGAAAAAACAGCTAACCACATGATATTACAGTATAATGATCTAATTTGGTAAAAACCCAATAAATTGCTTGAGAAAATAATATCAGATGACTATTAAGACGCTCACATTTTTTTAGGAATATACATACGACCACGAAGTATGAAGGAGCAAGAAATGGCAGTAGTTATTAGATTCGCCCGAAGAGGGGCTAAGAAAAATCCTTTTTATCGCATAGTAGCAGCAGATAAAGAGAGTCCACGCGATGGACGTTATATTGAAGTTTTGGGTACTTATAATCCAAAAGACAAAACACTAAAAGTTGATAGCGACCGTGTAAAATATTGGCATAGTCAAGGTGCCAAAACATCAGCAACTGTTGGTCAATTGTTGGCCAAGAATGCTACTGTTTGATCTTTAACAAATCGCTTTTTAACAAGCCTGTTTTGTAATGGCATATCTAGAGTCTAATAGATAAGACTCTAAGACGAAGTTAGAACTCATAATGAACCGGAGGTTATATGAAGCCTTTAATTGAACTGATCGCAAAATCGTTAGTTGATAAACCAGATGATGTCGAAGTTATCGAAGTCGAAGGTGAACAAACTACCGTTATAGAACTTAAGGTAGCTAAAGAAGATCTTGGCAAAGTCATTGGTAAACAAGGACGCACAGCACGTGCCATGAGAACTATTTTAGGAGCCGCAGCGGCTAAAGTTAGAAAACATTGTGTTTTAGAAATTATTGAGTAGTTAAAAAACTTTTTAATTTTTTTACATTAATCATTTTTCAATTAAATACCCCTCTCTTATGGAGGGGTTTTTTTGTTTTTCACAATAAGAATTTATTTATGAATAAAAAGGAAATGCTAATCCCCATCGGTGAGATCAATCGCGAACATGGTTTAAAAGGATACTGTAAAGTTTATATTTATGGTGGTGTGCTTCCAACATTCCATGAAGAAGCGCATTTTATCCTGGAAAAAGAGTCTGAACGTAAACAGGTTATTTTTATTGAAGAGATTAAACCCATCGGCAGAATGTTTTTAGTCAAATTTGATTGTTTTAAAGATTCTGAAGAAGTTGTCTCTTGGCGTAAAGCCATTCTATGGTGCAACAAAGAGTATCTTGTGAGAGAAGATGGTGCCTTGTTTGATTTTGAATGGGAGGGTTTTATTTTACATGATCCTCAAGGGCACATAGTGGGTACAATACAAAACGTTATTTATAATCCTTTAAAACAATTTGTTATCATCGTTAATGATGAGGAAAAACTTGTACCCGTGGTGGATGATTGGATTGTTTCGTGTGACACGGATAAGAAAGAAGTTGTCATGGATTTACCAGAGGGGCTTTTATAAATGGGTTTCCGTTGTCCGTTATCCGTTGTCCGTATTTTTATTTGAAAAATAGGTTAACGGTAACCGGAAAACGGTAACCGGAAAACGAATGAACTATCACATCCTAGGTCTATTCCCCGAAATGCTTGATCATTATTTTTCACAAAGTCTTTTAGGTAAGGCTCGTGAAAAAGAACTTATCGCATTTACGTATCATCAGTTGCGTGATTGGGCTGTTAATAAGCATCATGCTGTTGATGATAAACCCTATGGGGGTGGTGCTGGTATGGTGTTCTTGCCAGAAGTTGTTTGTCGTAGTGTTCGTGATTTAAAAGAAAAACATAGTATCGAACGTGTGGTGCTGACATCACCATCAGGAAAACTTCTTACACCTGCTAAAGCTAAGGAATTGAGTTCATTAAAGAGTGTTTTATTTCTTTGTGGTCGTTATGAAGGTGTTGATCAGCGAGCCATTGACCTTGTTGTTGATGAGGAAATATCAATTGGCGATTATATTATTTCTGGTGGTGAATTAGCGACAGCGGTTATTATTGATGCGGTGACTCGTTATATTCCTGGGGTGGTCGGTAAAGATCAATCGGTTCGCTTAGAATCTCATGAAGACGTTTTGTTAGAGCACCCACATTACACACGTCCTGAGGTTTTCGAAAATATGAGTGTGCCTGATGTCTTGATGAGTGGACATCATCAAAAAATCGCTGATTGGCAAAAAGAAATGTCAATTGCGCGAACAAAGGAAAGACGACCAGATTTGTATGAGAAATACTTGGACCAACGCGCCGATGCACCAACGCGCCGACTGAAAGAAAAATAATTCATCGGCTCATTGGAGCGCCGGCTCATCGGAGCAATAATATGCAAGACCTATACATCTCCCTCATTCACTACCCAATATATAATAAAGCAGGCGATACTGTGACCACATCGGTGACCAATTTTGATTTGCATGATATAGCCAGAAACGCGCAAACATTTGGAGTTAAAGGTTTTTTTGTGATAACACCGTCTGCTGTTCAAATTGATATGGTTAACTATATTAAGAATTATTGGCATGAGGGGCATGGGAGCACCTATAATCCAGATCGTAAGAAAGCCTTTGATGTTGTTAATGTTTCTGAAAATATTGAGGATACCTGTTTGACAATTAAAAACTGGAGTGGTAGTCAACCGCTCCTCGTGGCGACGACAGCAAAAGACAGAGGGAATTCAGTAGGTTACGATTATATTAGCAACCTTATTGCCAACGGGGATAAACCTGTATTAGTAAACTTTGGAACAGGTCACGGTTTAACAGACGAGTTTTTTGAAAAAATTAATTATACACTAAAACCCATACCTGGTGTGAATGGTTATAATCATTTGCCTGTAAGGAGTGCGGTAGCAATTATATTAGATCGATTGGTTGGCAGGTAAATAACCAACACCAACTAAGAGTAGCTAACAAAAGAGGATATTATGAACGCTATAGATTGGATTAATGAAAAATATCATGCAAAAAAAGAGTTTCCACGCTTTAAAGCGGGAGACAGTGTAAAAGTACACGTAAAAATTAAAGAAGGTGATAAAGAACGTATTCAGATTTATGAAGGTGTTGTTATTGCTATTCATCGCAATGGTCCCAGCTCTACATTTACTGTTCGTAAAATTTCTTATGGTGTTGGTGTGGAAAGAATTTTTCCTTTTTCATCTCCATCCATTGAGAATGTTGAAGTATCAAGCGTTGGTAAAGTAAGACGAGCTAAATTATATTATCTCCGTAAATTATCTGGTAAGAAAGCTCGTATTACAGCCATTGATCGTCGCGAACTTTTACGCGCTGAAGCACGTAAGAAAGTTGAAGCTCAAGAACTAGTAAAAATGGAAGCTGATGCCAATGCTGAAGAAACAGTTGTTTTGGAAGATAAAGAATAGAATTTATTTTATTATCAAAATTACAAAGGCTGCCCCTATAAGGCAGCCTTTTTTTATTTAATTCCTGCCTCGACATAATACTTGAGATATGAAATTGTATCTGTAGTTTCAGTTACGGGAAACGGTAAACGTAAAACGGGAAGCGAGAATATGTCACTTATCCTCTTCGATAAAAAATATTTAGAAAAATATGAATTCATAGCTGGTATTGATGAAGCAGGGCGTGGGGCTTGGGCTGGACCTGTTGTGGCAGCGGCAGCCATTATGCCTTATAATATTATTATAGATGATATAAATGATTCCAAAAAACTTACTCCCAAAAAACGTGATGTTTTGTATGATCAGATTATTCAAAATTGTATTAGTTATGGTGTGGGTATGATTAGCTCAGAGCTCATTGATCAAATCAATATTTTAGAAGCGACAAAAAAGGCCATGCTCATGGCTGTTTCCCAACTCAAACAAACACCTGATTACTTGCTGGTTGATGGGAATATGACCCTTAATTCTATAATACAAAATGAAGGCGTTATTGATGGTGATGCCAAAAGTTATGCCATTGCTGCAGCATCCATTATAGCCAAAGTCACACGCGATCGCTTAATGTGTTCTTTATCTAAAACATTTCCTGAATACTATTTTGAAAAGCACAAAGGCTATGGCACAAAAGTGCACCAAGAAGCCCTTAAGCAAAATGGTATCCTAACCATCCACCGCAAATCCTATGCTCCCATAGCGAAATTATGTCGCTAGTTGCTCGTTCGTAAGTTTAGTATGTAACGGCAATATTAGAACTATATCATCCCCGTGTAGATGGGGATCCTGTTCATGTAACATGATTGGCAATTGACAATTTGCAATAAGCAATTTGCGATTGAGATTGCCAATAGCTAATTGTCATTAGCATATTGTCAATCACGCCTGGATTCGAGCTTTCTCTACAAAAAGGTATCGTCACATTTAACAAATTCTGGGGAGTAGTTCTCCTACGGGGAGATCTAGGACGCGTTTGCCGCCTGTGAGGGTTGTAAGCATCACACCGCCTGTTGTGGCTGTTTTCTCTACAGTGCCAATGATGCAGGCTTTATTATTCTGATCTTGTGCATTGATAAATGCCACAATCTCATTTGCTTTATCGCCATCAACAATAGCAAGAAAACGACCTTCACAAGGAAGATAGAGTGGGTCAAAACCTAGTAAATCACTCACAGCTTGTACATGTGGACTAACAGGGAGTTCTGATTCCTGAATAGATATTTCCACATGACTGTCTAAAGCAATTTCATTGAGGGTTGTGGCCACACCACCGCGCGTGGGATCGCGTAAGACATGTACTGAAGGAGCAAATTTGGCTAATAAGGGTAAAACTGTTTTAGTCAAGGGCATGGCGTCAGAAGTAATATTACCTTCTAAGTCTAATTCATTTCTTTTAGCCATAACCGCCACACCATGTTCACCCATTGTTCCAGAAACAATAACAGCTTGCCCTGGTTTGGCATTTGAGCCTTTTATATTTGTTTCAGGAAGAATCTCACCCACACCTGATGTGTTAATAAAAATGCCATCAGCTTCACCTTTGCCCACAACCTTTGTATCACCTGTAACAATGGTAACGCCAGCATAGTCACAATGCTTTTTAATATCTTTTAAGATGGTATTAAGATCTTCTAAGGCAAAACCCTCTTCAATGATAAGTCCTAAAGAGAGGTGTTTTGGTGTGGCGCCTTTCATGAGCAAATCATTGACTGTACCACTAACAGCAAGACTACCAATATTACCACCAGAGAAGAATAGAGGCTTAACAACAAAAGAATCCGTTGTGAAGGCGAGACGCGATGTTTCCACATGGAGTTCTGCTGCATCATCAAGACCATTATCTGTATTAATGCCCAATTGAGCTAAGATTGTTTCCTTAATGAGTTCATACATTTTTTTGCCGCCAGAACCATGGGCCAGTTGAATTGTTTTCATATTTATTCGTGGATAGTGGATGGTGGATAGTGGATGGTGAATTGCCTTATTGATTTAGAACTCACGATTCACAATACACGATTCACGATGTACGATATTTATAATATGCTGCACATGTTCCTTCTGATGATACCATGCAAGGACCAATAGGGTATTCAGGAGTACATACCTGACCATAAAGGGCACAATCAGGAGGTATTATTTTTCCTTGTAAAACAGCACCACACTCACAGCCCGTATTTTCCACCTCATCATTCACAGTCACAGGAAAGGCCTTAAGAGCATCAAAGGCTTCAAAAGCGGGACGTAATTTTAACCCACTCATGGGGATGGAGCCAAAGCCGCGCCAAAGGGCATCACAGGGTTCATAGATTTCATCGACAAGGGCACGGGCCTTTGCATTGCCTTCTTCATGAGCCACACGTTTGTATTGAATTTCAATTTTAGGATCACCTGTTTCAATTTGATCGATCAGCATGTGAATGCCTTGAATCACATCAGCCGCTTCAAAACCCGTGATCACACAGGCCATATTATGTTTTGTGGCAATGAACTCATAAGGCTTGGAGCCCAATATTGTTGACACATGACCTGGCAAAATAAAACCATTGAGGCCCAAATTAGGGTCAGAAATGAGGGCTTCTAGAGCAGGCATGACAAGCTTGTGCGCGGGTAGCACATAAAAGTTTTTAATGTTTTTTTCTTTAGCTAAAGACACGGTGGCCGCAATTGTGGGTGTTGTTGTTTCAAAACCAACAGCGAGAAACACAATGTTTTTATCTTTGTTTTTTTCAGCAAGCTCTAAAGCACCTAATGGTGAATACACAACCTCAACAGCATGTCCTTGGCTTCTAATTTCAGAAAGATTTTCTTTTGAACCAGGAACGCGCATCATATCACCAAATGTTGTGAGTGTGACCCCATGCTGTTTTGCCATATCAATAGCTGTGTCAATGTACGAAACACCTGTTACACAAACAGGGCAGCCTGGACCTGAAACAAGGCGTAAATTATCAGGAAGCATTTGGTTGAGACCAGATCTGTGAATGGCCATAGTATGCGTGCCGCAAACTTCCATGAGTGTGATTTGTTGATTTACTTTGCGAGCTTTTAATTGTTTTGAGAGATGTTTTAGCAGTTCATGACTATTTAAATCGTTCATTTTCAACCTCCTCATGGCTTTTTGCCAATTCTTCAAGCAGAGCAAAAGTTTCCATGGCTGCTTTTTCATCGAGGATTTCAATAGCAAAACCTGCATGAACGATCACATAGTCGCCAAGGTTTACTTTTTCGAGAAGTTGCGTTGAAATTTTTAAGTTAACAGAACCGCTTTCTGCAATGGCAAAACCATTATCGTGCAATTCTAATATTTTCATAGGTACGCCTAGGCACATAATTACTCCATAATTCTTTAGCTTGGTTCTCTGGTTCTATGGTTCGCTGGATCGCTGGGAATTTCCTGTGAACCCGCGAACCTAATTGTTAATCAAACTAGCAGCGATGTACGCCTGTCCTAGCGAGACCCCCCCGTCATTAACAGGAACGAGCTCGTTTGTATAGACGGTAAAACCCTGATTTTTCAATTCTTTAGTCATCTTTTGGCTTAGGATTTGATTTTGCCATGAGCCCCCAGAGAGAGCAACTGTTTGAATTCCTGTCTTTTTTCTAATGAGTTGAGCTACCTCAATAAATGAGCTGATTAAACTTAGGTGAAAGCGCATGCCCAGTTCTGGTGTATTTGTACCTTTTGTCATTTCCTGAACAAGGCTTCTGACAAGTGGTCGATAATCAATTTCATAACAACAGTCTAAATAAGCATCAAATGTTTGTAAATCCTTATTTGTGATTTTATATGGCAAGGTTTGCGTTGTGTTTTCATTTGTTGCCAAGCACTCAAGCATCATGGCTGCCTGTCCTTCAAAACTGACATGATGTTTAATGTTCAGTAAGCTGGAAATAGCATCAAATAATCTTCCCATAGAAGAGGTGAGTGGGGCATTGATTTTTTTGTCTATAGCATCATGAAGAATCTTAAGTTTATGTGGTCCTACTTGTTTAAGACAGGTTAGATCTAGGTTTAACACATCAGGGCCAAAACAATCTTTGAGATACGCAAAAGCCATGCGCCAGGGTTCTTTAATGGCTTTACTGCCTCCTGGCAAAGGGACTTGTCTTAAGTGGGCCGCACGAACAAAGTGAGACGTGGTACAAACAAGGACTTCGCCTCCCCAAATGGTTTCATCTAATCCATAGCCAGTTCCATCAAAGGCAAAACCAATCACAGGTTCTGTGAGATCATGTTCTGCCATGACGCTGGCAATGTGTGCGTGGTGGTGCTGAATCCCAAAAAGCGTAGCTTTTTGGGATTCAGTCCTGCGTAGCTTCAGCGAAGCAGGACCAAACTGATCCATGACATATTTTGTAGACAGGTATTCAGGGTGCAAGTCGTAGGCAATAATTTCAGGATCCAGATTTAAGATACTCTTAAAGTGTTCAATGGCTTCAGAAAAATAATCAAGTGTTGGGATGTTTTCAAGATCACCAATATACTGACTTACAAAGGCGCGGTTTTCATCTGTGATGCAGAGTGTGTTTTTAAGTTCTGCACCCACAGCAAGAATTTGTGGGAGTTTTTGTTTAAGAAAAATAGGTGCTGGCGCAAAACCACGGGCACGGCGGATAAGCTTTGGTTTGTTATTTGTAACGCGTAAAATAGAATCATCACAGCGTACGTGAATGGGTCGATCATGCGTGAGAAAGGCATCAACAACTGTGGCTAATCGATTAAAAGCCTCATCATCATTTTTGATAATCGGTTCTTCACTAATATTCCCACTAGTCATGACAAGCGCTGGAAAAACAGATTTCTTATTCTCAAAGTCTCCACCTGCTTCAGGATGATAGTAAAGGAGATAATGCAACGGCGTACTCGGTAACATGATACCAAGATATGGATTTTCTGGAGCTACACTTTGTGCAATAATACGATTCACGATCCACGATCCACGATCCACGATTACAATAGGCCTCTCGCGACTAACAAGTAGCTCTTCTTCCTCAGAGCTCAAAGTAGCCAAAGCCTTCACATCCCCCAAGTCCCCACACATAAGAGCAAAGGGTTTTTCATCACGCTTTTTTCTTTTTCTCAATTCCTGTACAGCAACATCATTTGTGGCATCACAGGCCAGCTGAAAACCACCAAGAGCTTTGATGGCTAATATTTTGCCTTCTTTTAGTAGATCAATGGCTTTAAGAATTGGGTCGCCTGGGATATCATTTCCATTAGCATCAGTGAGTTTAAGATGAGGACCACAAAGATCACAGGCATTAGGTTGCGCGTGAAAACGTCTGTCCTCTGGTGTATCATATTCTTTCTGACAAGAAGCACACAGGGTAAAACCTTTCATGGTTGTGTACGGACGATCATAGGGTAAATCTTGAATAATAGTGAATCGGGGTCCACAATTGGTGCAGTTAATAAAAGGGTATAAGTGACGCGTATTTTGTGGATCAAAAAGTTCATTGATACAGTCTTCACAAGGGCACACATCTGGTGAAATCAGGGTTGTGGGTTTGCCAGGATTTTGGCTTTCACGAATTGTAAAATCTGAAAAAATATCTTGGCTCTCATTGCTCACATCAGTTCGCATAATATCGTTTATACGGGATAGGGCTGGGGCTTGATTTTTAATAGCAGTTGCAAAGTCATTGAGCAGATTTTGAGAGGCTTGAGCCACAATCACAACGCCTTGAGGATTGTTCAACACATACCCATGAACCCCCATTTTCCGGGCGAGATTATAGATAAAAGGCCGAAATCCCACTCCTTGAACAATACCGTTTATTTCGATTTTTTCAGTAGTTAGCATAAAAACGTAAACTAATGTATTAGCAATGAATTGTCAAAAGGAGGTTGTGAGGTGCCAGGCAGGTTGTGAGGTGCCAGGCTACTCCAGAGCAATTTGGGGTACCCCCACTTTTGTAGAGGCCCAATAAGGCGTCTATAGTCTATCGCCTGCCCCGTTTGCGGGGTTTAGCGTAAGAAATTTTGGGTGTCTCGCACTAATCTTTCGGGACATTCATCTACCACCATATGCCCAATTTCAGGATATTCGATCAGTTTGGAATTTGGGATTTGTTTGTGCATCCATTGGGAGTTTTCTGGTTGGATAAGCTCGTCTGCTGTGCCGGTTACGATGAGTGTTGGTTGTTTGATTTGGGTAAGTTTATTTGCAACATCAAAGTTTTCACACGCATGAAGTTGCCCTAAATATCCATGGGCAGGTTGGGGATTGGGCATGCTGAGTTTTTCTTTGGCATACTCTTGGGCAGAAACTTTCTCTTTAAATTGTTTACCATAAATCACATCAAACATTTCAATGAGTGTTTCCATTGAATAATCTTCACTATGTAAGAGATCATGGGCGCGTTTTGAGGGGGCCAAAGGTTTTAGCCACGCCGGTTTAGTGGCTACAAGGATCAGTTCTGAAACAACTTCAGGATGAGTGAGCGCGAGCTCTTGAGCAATAAAGCCACCCATGGAAAAACCCATTACGCGAATTTTATTAATGTCTAGTTCTTTAAGTAGGGCATAGGCATCCCCAGCAAACTCAGAAATTGTGTAATGAGCTTGGGGTTTGTCAGTTTGGCCAGCACCGCGGATATCTGGTACTATTACTTGATAGTGTTTTTTAACCTCATCAATAAAAAGTTTTTTCTGTGCAATGTCAGAAGATAGGCCATTTAAGAAAAATAAAGGCTCACCTTGACCATGCATTTCATAATACACTTTGATTTGGTTTGTTGTTGTGAAGGGCATGATCATTTTCTAAACAAATCTATTGTAAAAGACAATAATAACCAGAATTTATAAGAGATTATCACGTAGTAGGACACTTTTGTGTACAGTTTGTGTTTATCTTTAGAAAAAACACAAGACAGCACGTGTTGTTTTGGGATACAATAAGGATATGAAAAAATATTATATAATACTGACACTCATGTTTTTTGTTTGTGCATTATTTTTGACCTCAACTATTAATGCCTTTGAATTACGGGAAAAAATAATTCCTGTTAAGATATCTAATAGATCGTGTGCCTATGCGCTTGAAAAGACAAACTTAGCTGTTGATAATGGGGTTATCAGTCTTATTCAAGGTGCAATATTTCTTGATTATTCAAAGCAGCTTGTTGAAACTGGTGATGCGACTTATATACTAGCATTAGATAATGCACGTTTGAGTTATTGCACAGAGGCTAACCCGTGTTTTGATCTCATTCTAGATACTGCTCTGACTGAGTGTTGGAAGAAGGTAGGCGACACAGCTTATGAGTCATTATATACTAATATCATCTACACGTATGATTTTGAAACAGGTAGGATTGAATAGTTATTGACTTACATCCATCAAAAAATTCGCAAATTCTTCAATACCGTCACCTGTTTTTGCTGACGTGATAAAGGTTCTGAGTTTGGGATTAATGCTCAACGCATTTTCTTTTAATTTTTCGATATCCACATCCACATAAGGGGCCAGATCTGTTTTCGTAATCACTAAAACATTTGTTGATGTAAAAGCAGAAGGGTATTTGAGTGGTTTATCCTGACCTTCAGCAACTGAGATCACAATGACTTTGTATTTTTCGCCTAAATCATAGGATGTTGTGCAAATGAGGTTGCCCACATTTTCAATAAAAAGACATTTTGTGTTATCAAGATCTAATTCACTTAAGGATTTTTCCACTTGCTCAGCATTGAGGTGGCAGGAACTTTCTGTTTCAATTTGAACCGCAGGAACACCTGTGGCTTCAATGCGTATCTTGTCGTTTTCTGTTTTGACATCACCTTCAACAACAGCACAGGCAAGCTTGCCATTAAGATGTTTAAATGTGGCTTCTAGAAGGGCGGTTTTGCCGCTGCCTGGTGATCCAATAAGATTAAGGCCAGTGATGCCTTTTTTTCTAAAAAGAGTTCTAATATGTTCAGCAATTTCATCATTTTTGCTTAAGACTTTGTTTTTAATTTCAATGTTTATCATATGAATATTCGGTTCGAGGGTTCGAAGGTTCGAGGGTTCGAAGGCAAATTTTAAGAAAAAACCAACGATCCGTCGACCCATCGATCCATCGACGCGTCGATCCTTTGTTTAGTCGATATCCAAATCTATCGATGCCACAATCATGTCCTTTCCAGCTGTGACAGTAACATTCGGAGACTGGCAGACAGGGCAAGATAAATTCTGTGTTTCTTTATCGCGAACAGGACAATCACTACAACTAACTTTTAAAGGAATCACTTCTAATTTTAGTTTTGCTCCTTTAACTGGCGTGTCTTCGCAGGCAAGAGGGAAGCAAAACGTAAGAGCTTCTGTTTCAATACCTGAATGTGTGCCTACCTGTACCGTGACAGAAATGACCTGCGCCTTTGGATAAGAACGCATATTTTCTTCAACGATTTCAACGATATTTGTGGCAATTGAGAGTTCGTGCATAGATTGGTTATCGGTTATAGGTTATCGTTTATCGTAACTAGTTCTACCAGTTAAACACAGTTTTCTTTCTGCCTTTGTTTGCCTCTTTTAAATAAGCCATGACAGGGGCGTAGTAGTTGAGCATAGGCTTTGCTGAAATAGGTTTATCAGTGAGCTCTTTTAAAACTTTATCCCATGGCTGGGTAGCGCCTTTGCTCAAAATCTTTTGCAAAAAGACGCCCACTTCTTTGCTATCATAATAATTGGCATTATGAATGTCTTTTTTCAGGATATCTTTGGCAATGATTTCATGCAAAGTATACAACAAGGCTTGTGAATAGATGTAGTCATAATACTGTGCGGGATCATTGTTGATATGAGTTTTGGTGGCAGCATCAGTAAATTCTTCAGAACGAGGAGAGGGTGGTTCGACACCTTGGTATTTTTTAACATAGTGCCACCAACGTTTATTGAATTCATTTTTTGGCAAATCTTTTTCATAGAGGTCATATTCAAAATGCGTCATGGTTCCGGCACCAAAAGGCATGAAAATGATGTTATTAAAGGCTTGATCAAGCAATAGCTTGATTTGAGAGGCTTCATCATTAGGAATGTTGAGTCCCAGAGAATTCATGTAATCAGGTTGGTTAGAGGCTAGCTCAATGAGTGTGCCAATGCCTTCATGAAAACCGCGATTAGCACCGCGTCTGAGAAGATAAGGTATCTCAGGCGTAGAATATGTCATGTAGTAATAAATATGTCCCAACTCATGGTGCGTTGTAGAAAACCACTGAAAGTTTGGTTCCACACTCATGAGTGAACGCACATCATCTTTAAGATCTACATGCCAAGCAGAGGCATGTGAGTTTTTCTTGCGTGTTGAATTTTCTGCAGCAGGATAAAGATCTGATTTGTCCCAAAAACTTTGTGGGAGTTTTGAAAAACCCAGACTCATGTAAAAACGTTCTGCTTGTTCTAAAAGCCAAGTTGCTTTTTTATTTTTAAAGACACTATCGAGATCAATGCCATCTACAAGGCCAGGCCAGTTTTGTGCCCAACGATTACCGATCCAGTGAGCGGGTATGAGTTCTGGCACAGGTTGTTTGTAGCGTTTAGCAAGTTCATAACGGGCAAATGTATGGAGCTCTTCATAAAGAGGTTTTATATCACGCAAAAAACCCTCCAAAAGTTTAACCATTTCATCTGAACTCATATCAAAATTAGAAACTTCTAATCCAAAAAAAGAGGAATACCCCATGTGGCGTGCCACTTGGTTTCTTAAGCTTTGTAAATTAGCGAGACCATCTTTGAGATTCTTTCCGACTTCCTTGGACGCTTCCCAGACTTTGAGGCGTTCTTTTAGATTTTTTGATTTTTGGAGTTTTTTATCAATATCGTTTGCCGTGAGCTTAATTTTCTTGCCTTTATCAGTCATGCTGAATTCAAAACCATATAAATCGCTATTTTGCTTTGCTTCCGCTGTGATAAGGCTATCAACGACTTGCGGTAAGGTTCCTGGATAGCGAGCCGCTTTAGTGAGAATGCGCTCGAGCTGTCTTTTTTGAATGGCAGTCAGTTTGCTCTCGTGTTTAAGAAACTTTTTAGCATTATTAATGACAGTAGAAGAACCAATATAAGCTGCCAATTGTTTTTCTGCTTTGACAAGACCCTCATCATGTTCTTTTTTGATGTCTGTATTTGCAAGCCAAGCTGCATTACTGACTAGTGTTTCCAATTTTTGAAATTTGTTGTTATATTCTGTGAGGAAGGTTTGAGCTTGTATTTCAATACCAACCTCATTTGTTGTTGTTTGTTGCTGTTGTTTAGAACAGGATATCATTAAGACGCACATCAATGTTGTTAATAAAACTCTCTTTAGTAACATGTATTCTCCTTTTAGATTATAATAATGTATATCCCACCTCGATTATACATGACGATCAATAATGGTTGCGACAGCCATCCCATAAGCTGTACACAAGGTCACTAATCCATAGCGCAAGTCTTGCCGTTCTAGTTCATCGACAAGGGTGCCTAGTAACATTGCTCCTGTAGCCCCTAAGGGGTGTCCCAGAGCGATAGCCCCACCGTTTACATTTACTTTCTTTTCTAAAATGCCCAACTCTTTGCAAACAGCCATTGGCACAGGAGCAAAGGCTTCATTGATTTCAAATAAATCAATGTCATTAATTGTTAGTGAGGCAAGAGATAAAGCTTTTTGAATGGCATAAATGGGTCCCAACAACATGAGCACAGGATCAGAACCAATTGTGGCTGTGGCAATGATTTTTGCTCGTGGTTTGAGGTTTTGTTCTGTAACGATTTTATCAGATGCCATAAGAACAGTGGCAGCACCATCGACAATACCACTGGCATTTCCCGCTGTGATCACGCCGTCTTTTTTAAAGACAGGATCGAGCTTTGCGAGTTGTTCACATGTTGTGCCAGGGCGCATGTGTTCATCACGAACGATATTTTCAATAGGTATGATCGATTTAGAAAAACGATTTTCTGACCATGCTAAAGAGGCCTTTTCTTGAGAATGAGCTGAAAACGCATCTAATTCTTGGCGTGTGAAGCCGTATTTTTCCACAATAAGTTCTGCTGATAATCCCTGGGGAAGTAAATTTGGATAATTTTTATTTAAGTTTGAAGTGCCATTATAGAAATCGAGCTCCATGGGGACGCGTGTCATATGCTCAACACCGCCAGCCAGAACGAGCTGTTGCATGCCACTCATGATAGAATGTGTTGCCCAGTTAATCGCAGATAGTGCAGAACCACAAAAACGATTAACAGTGATTCCTGGAATGGATTCTGGAAGTCCTGCAGCGAGGATAGCTTTTCGGGCTATGTCATTATCTTGTTCACTACGTTGCGCCACACAACCCATGATCACATCTTCAATGAGACTGGGATTAATATTATTTCGATTTATAATTTCTGTTATGGGAATGGCTGCTAAGTCAACTGGGTGAATGTTGCTAAAAGAGCCTTTTCGTTTTGCGCGAGGAGTACGGATTGTGTCGATGATGTAGGCAATATTCATAAAGCTTTATTTCGAAAATCTACGTTCAATACTCAATGTCTAATATCCAACATTCAAGTGAAGATTCGCCTGATTATTCAAATCATCTCTGGTTCACGTTGTTCATCATTTTTAATGAATTCAAGGGCTATGAGTGTATACTGTACAAATGTAATGAGTGTGAGAATAAGAGTAACCCAAATCATGATCCACTGAAAATTAAAAACCAGATTACGATAAATTGCTGTAAAAATATCAGGTCTATGAATTAAGTAAACTTTAAAAAAGGACAGTGCGAGTAATAAAAACTGAGCAAATGTTGTTCTTTTTGATAAAATTGTGGGCTTAACTTTAATATTGAGTTTTTTGATGAAATAAAGATGCATCATACCAAATACAATATAGAAATCACGACCAATAACAACAGCGGCTAACCACCAGGGAAAAACACCTTTGGCACTGAGAACAAGAAAACTGATGAGCATTAAGAATTTGTCTGCAAGGGGATCAAGAACAGACCCCACTTTAGTTCCCATATTAAATTTTCGAGCGAGCAAACCATCAGTAACATCTGTAATGCTGGCAATAACTAATATGATCAGGGCTGTTGTGAATTCTGCTATGAGAAAGAAATAAATAAAAACAGGCACGAGAAAAAAACGTGATATGGTTAAATAAGTGGCCAGATTAAAGACACTGACCTGGTTGGTGGTTGGCTTCGTCATATGAAGAAGGGAGGTTATGATTTTAGTGTCATTTATGCAATTAAAATAAACATTTTAATTTTCAAATGGTTAGCAAGCTAAGACAGACGTGTTTAGTAAGATTTATCAGTAAAAAATACCTTGCGAACTAAAAATCGTCAGATTATTGTAATTCATAAATTTTACTTATTTGGGACTGTTTTTTGTTTGTTTCTACGGAAACCGGAAAACAGAAACCGGAAAACGAGAACACAATGATTATAACATGTTTAAAAGAAGTCAAAACCCGTGAAGGTCGTGTGGCAATTATTCCTGCTAACGTAAAAGAATTAACAGCAGCAGGACATCAAGTGCTCATCCAAAAAGATGCTGGCATTTACTCAGCTTTTGAAAATGAAGATTACATTCAAGCGGGTGCTGAAATTGTAGAATCGACGAAAGAATGTATTGAACGATCTGATCTTGTTATCAAAGTAAAAGAACCCACTATTGAAGAAGTAAAAATGATGCACGAAGGTCAAATCTTTTTTGGTTATCTTCATCTTGCTGCGATTCCTGAAACTCTACAGGCTATTGTTGATCAAAAAATACATGCTTTGGGTTTTGAAACGGTAGAACTTGAAGACAGGAGCTTGCCTCTTTTAGCGCCTATGAGTGAAATAGCAGGCAAATTGGCGACGCAAAATGGCGCGCATTTTTTACGTTTTGACCAAGGTGGCCGTGGTGTTCTCATGGGTGGTACAAAAACAGTTGCTCCTGCTCGTGTTCTTGTTTTAGGTGGTGGTGTTGTTGGAAAAAATGCTGCAGACATTGCTATTGGGATGGGTGCGGATACAACAATTCTTGATATTTCTAAGGAAAGATTAGACCAACTCAAAACAAAATATGGTCGTAAGTGTCATGTGATGTTATCAACAAAAGAAACCATTGAACGTCTCGCTTGTGAATCTGATTTGGTTGTAGGCGCTATTCTCATTGTTGGTGAAAAAGCAACTAAACTTGTTAGCGAAGAAACTGTGAAGACTATGAAAAAAGGTTCTGTGATTGTTGATGTGTCTGTTGATCAGGGTGGTTGCGTAGAAACCTCTCAAGTGACAACTCATGAACATCCCATCGTTGTTAAGCATGATGTGCTTCACTATGGTGTCGCAAATATGCCTGGTTCTGTTCCTGTAACAGGAACGCTTGCTTTGAATAATGAAAGTTTTCCCTATATAAAATTATTGGCAGATCTAGGTTTAGACGCTGTTTGCAAACAATATCCTGAAATGCAAAAATCAATAAATTGTTCCTTGGGCGAAATTGTACATCCAGGGATTAAGAATATATTATAACGGGGTCTTGGGGTCTTTTTAGTGTTCAGTGTCCAGTGTTCAGTGCCCAGTGGTTAGTCATGGTATCTTACTGTACACGGAACACTGTACACTGGACACGACCCACGGTACCCCAACACTTATTTATATACATTTCTAAATAATATATATTCCATCAATAAAATATATTCGAATCATCACAGTGTTTTTTGTCAATAGTATATTCTGGAAAAATCAAAAACAGGCACTGTTTACAGTATTCTGCTGTCAATCACGTCGAGCTATGCTATAATTTATAGTTGGGTGAGGAAAAAAAATGGGTGTGTCAGACGTGAGGAGACAACTATGAATATACAAAAAATACTTGTTATCGACAATGATCCAGAGATTGTCGATCAACTGATTATTAAAATAGAGGCGTTAGGTTTAGAGGCTGATGGCGTGACCTCTATAGAACAAGGTAGTCAAGTCATGCGTCATGCAACACCAGATCTTATTATTATGGATTTGGGTTTTGCGCAGGCAGAGGGTTATATATTTATTAGCAGTCTCAAAGAAGCATTAAGGCCAGATGAAAAAATGCCGCCCATTTCTGTGATGAATAGTGCGGATGATCAGTTTTTAAGTACATACGCATATGACCTTGGTACTACGGACTTTCATGTGCGCACTTATGATTCTGATTCACTGAAAACACTTATCATGGATTTTTTACCTACAGATATCATGGAGTAAGAAATTAGCCCTTGTTTGAACATGTCATTTTTCTTATAGTCTAGCCAGGCATACAAATCTTTACAATTAATCAAGACAGGAGGGAGACATGTACAGTACTGTCAAACAGATACTTGCATCAAAAGGGCATACAATTCATTTTGTAAAACCAACTGATACACTAGAAACAGCATTAAGACTCATGGCAGAAAAAGAGGTGGGCGCACTTCTTGTCATGGAAGATAATAATATTGTCGGTATTTTTTCAGAGCGTGACTTTGCACGTAAAGTTCTTGTGCAAGGTTTAGCAAAACCAACAACAAAAATATCCCAAATGATGAGCCCAGAAGTTCTATGCATTTCGCCAGATCGTACCATGCCAGATTGCATGAATCTCATGACCAATAAACGTATTCGCCATTTACCTGTACTCGAAAATGATAAATTGATTGGTCTTGTGTCGATAGGTGATGTTGTGAATCGTGTGATCATGGATCAGACAACCGATATTAATGCACTAAAAGATTATATCACTGGTAGCTATGGCCGCTCTGCCGCTTAATATTGGGGCTGAAATGAGGTCTTAAGAAAATTAATTCTTGTTTGTTATAATACCTTTCTCTATTTTTATTCTTGTTCAAGATGAATCATATGTCATTTATGTACAGGAGTATATTATGTATAGTACTGTTAGACAAATTATTGCCTCCAAAGGGGATGCGATTTACTCAGTAAAACCTACAGATACGCTTGAAATAGCCTTAAAACTTATGGACGAAAAAGAGGTGGGCGCACTTCTTGTCATGGAAGATAATAATATTGTAGGTATTTTCTCAGAGCGTGACTTTGCACGTAAAGTTCTTGTGCAAGGTTTGGCAAAACCAACAACCAAAATATCTCAAATGATGAGTCCTGAAGTTCTATGCATTTCGCCAGATCGTTCCATGCCAGATTGCATGAATCTCATGACCAATAAACGTATCCGTCATTTACCTGTGATTGAAAACGATAAGGTTATGGGTATCGTTTCTATTGGTGATATTGTGAACCGTGTAATCATGGATCAGAAAACAGATATTACGGTTCTAGAAGATTATATTACTGGTGGGTATGGTAAAAGAGTTGTTTGATTTACTGGTTAATAATCCATTTTATTATAAAACTAAGTGCATCAGCTGCGTTTGACTTAGCAGCTAGGGAAAGTCCTTCTTTCATCATGTTCCATTCATACCCTTTGATAGATAGCATAAATGTCTTTGGACGTTTATTATACATGCTTTCACAGAGGTGAAGGATGTAAGTGGCAGAACATGTGTGCATGGTGAAATTGACTTCTTCAGAGGGAAAGATTTCTTTAAAAGCAAATTTATCAATATCTTCAATTGTGGCATCTACAAAAATCACGATATCATAGGGAGCAATATTATCAGCATCTTCTATATTGAGTTGATAATTGGAATCTGTATGAATGTGTTCATGGTTATTGGCCTTGGCCCAAGAATTTATTTGATCAGCAATGTATGGCCCTAAACCATCATCTTGGCGACCAGGATTACCGTAACCATATATGAGAATTGAATTTAA
>JAHJDR010000413.1 GCA_018812345.1 bacterium
CTAAGTTTTCCGTTGCCCGCTGTCCGTTGTCCGTTAAGAAAACAATACGGAAAACGGAAAGCGGTAAACGAAAAACAAAATTATGACACGAACTCCCATCATAGCCGGCAACTGGAAAATGCACATGACCTTAGAAGATGCTAAAGACCTTGTCCTTGGCATCCACCACACACTGAAATTCCCTGGAAACGTTGATGTAGTCGTTGCCCCACCCTTCACAGCCCTCACAACTGTAGTCGCAGTTTTAAAAGAAAGTTACATAGATGTGGCCGCACAAAACTTACATGAAAAAGATCAAGGCGCTTACACAGGAGAAATATCAGGTAATTTTATTAAAAATACCGGCGCTAATTATGTGATCATTGGTCACAGCGAACGAAGACAATATTTTCACGAAACAAATGAGCAAATTGGCGAAAAAATAACAGCTGCCCTTAGAAATGATCTTATTCCTATCCTATGTGTTGGAGAAACCTTAGAACAACGAACAGCCAATGAACATTTTGCTGTCACACAAAAACAAATCACAGAAGCCTTAAAAGATTTTAGTGAAATTGAATTAGAGAAAATGGTTATAGCTTATGAACCTGTATGGGCTATTGGCACAGGTGAAGTGGCTACAGTCGAACAAATCGATGAAATCCATAAACACATTAGAACTGTTCTTGGTGAAATGTTTAGTGGCTCTTTTGCCGATAAAGTCCGCATTCAATATGGTGGCTCTGTGAAACCATCTAATGCTAAAGATATTTTATCATTAGAACACGTAGACGGCGCCCTTGTTGGCGGTGCCGCCCTCAAAGCCATGGATTTTATTGAGATTATTAAAGCAGCTGTTTAAATATTGTCTTTCTTCTCTATATATATGATACCATAATAATGGTCATTATAAAGGTCATTTACCATGAAAGAATTTGATAAAATACTCCCTGTCACAGAGATTAAAAGAGATCTTTTATCTCATGTAAAAAGCGTTCAAACAATGGGTCACTCTATTGCCATTACAAGAAACGGAAAACCTGCAGCTGTACTCGTTAGTGTTAATGAATATGAGGGGCTTTTAGAAACAATAGAAATCTTAAGTGATCAAAAACTTCTTAAACTTTTAAAGAAATCTATCAAAGAATTAGACGATAATGAATTTGTTTCTCATGAAGAGGTCTGGTCTTAAGTGAAACCTTTCAAACTTATTTATACACCTATTGCAGCAAACTTTATTAAAAAAATTTCACCCCTTCCTAAAAAAGGCCTTAAAGCCCTTGTAGAAGAACTAGCTTTATCTCCCTATTTAGGAAAACCTCTTGTTGAAGAATTAGATGGTTATCGATCACTTAGATATAATAAGTATCGTGTGATTTATAAAGTTGATGATGAGAAAAAACTGATCTTTATACTTTTTGCAGGACCAAGAAAAGATGCCTATCAACTCTTCACAGATTTTTTTAAGAAAATGAGACAATGACTAATATTGAACTAAACCGCTTCGCAGCAGCTTTGGAGGTCTGCGGGAGAAAAACAGCTCAAAATGACACTTTTATATTAAATCAAACATCAGAACAAATCATCAAAAAATTCACCGATTTCATATCGCTTCTTCTTCTTATCTTTCATCAGAAAACTCACGTCTAGCAGCGACTTCAACACGTATTTCTTGATTACTAAGTCCTCTTTCAGCATACAAGGCCATGGCTTCTCTATAAACATCATTTGAAATATTGCCTGCAAATGCTTCTGCTGTTAAATAACGAGCTAATGTCTGCAAGACAGCGGTGGCATTATCTATAAACTCATGAATAAAACACGCCATAACCAAGGCTTTACCATCAGCCGTATTTTCAATCTCCTGCCTTTCCTCAAGTCGCTCCCAAAAACTGCGAATGGCTGAACAAAAGTTTTGTTCTGGCGCTTCAAGAGACAAGTTATTAAAGCAAACCCCTAAATCATTCTCATCAAGTACCATGTCTAAAAGAACCGCTATGTCATCAGCTAATTGAAAAAGGCCACCTTCATATGCGTCAACGTCAGTGTCGCCCATATAAATTTTCACTGTCTGGTTTCTATCTGCAATCGCTAAAAGTAGACCTGAAGAATAAAGAGGTGTATCTTCAAATTCTGAACCTGCTATTTGAGAACGATCTGTCATAGTAACTGAAGGTCGTTTTGTAATATCAAAAGGACCTGCAATGGTAACTCTTTTACCAGAAATAAAATCACCTTGTGGTGCTGTAATGTACAACTCACTATCACCACCTGTTTCAATTTGAACAGGAGATTGCTTATAACCATTAGGATGTAAATCTGATACTGACTGATGCACTGTTAAAAAACCTTTACCAAGCCCTCCTGTTCTAACATGAACTGAATTAAAAGGAGATGCTTTTCCTGCTACAAGCCCATCCCATAGTGCCAAAGTTTCTCCAGGTTTTTTACCAGAATAATAAGACACTGTGTGAGCTCCCACCTGAACTTCAGGTTTTGATGCTACTTTAAGTGCTAATGCATCTGTGACTCGTCCATATGGGTGACAGCCTGGTAATGTTAAACCTAATTGTACAATTTTTGGTAAAGCAGTTAATTTTTGCCATGCCATGATATCTTCCTCCTATATTGCCCGATTTCTTATATACCTCTACCCTACCAACATCATCGCAAAGACTTGTGAAAA
>JAHJDR010000414.1 GCA_018812345.1 bacterium
TGGTGATTGTGGCAACGCGTAAAAACTTCCTTTTTGTACACGTGAAGGCACAAGATAATCACGAGCACCTTCTGGTGTTGATTTTGTTAAAAAAGGTGTTTCTACTTCAATAAATTTATGTTCATTAAAATAATTGCGAACCGCATGGCACACATGCGATCTGATCACCATATTTTTTTTGATCTTATTACGTCTTAAATCAAGGTATCTGTGTTTCAAACGAATTTCTTCATGCACATCCACATCATCCTCAATAAGGAACGGCGGTGTTTTAGAGCGGCTAAAAACCTCAAAATCAATGATGTCTACATCTATTTCACCTGTTTTTAAATTATAGTTTGTCATGCCCTCAGGTCGAGGATTTACTTTTCCTTTAATGCCTAGGCAATACTCAGTTCTCAAATGATGTCCCAGTTCATGCACACGTGGGTCCATCTCTGGATGAAAAACAACCTGTGTCACACCAAAACGATCTCTTAAATCAACAAAAATCAAACCACCATGATCACGACGTGTATTAACCCAACCAAAAAGAACAACTTCTTTACCCACATCTTCAATTGATAATTCATGACAATAGTGGGTGCGTTGGTGTTTTTCTAAAAATGAACTCATACTTTACCTCTTTTAACGTTCACGATGAACCACATAATCTGCCAGCGATAATAAAATATCTTTTTCTAATGAAGCGCGAAAAGGAGACAAACTCTCTTTAGCACGCACAATATAATCTCTGGCAAGCTCTTGTGTGTCTTTAAAACCATCATAGCGTATAATCAAATCTTTAACCTGAGTAAAAGTCTCTTGATCTAGTGATTCTGCTATGATGGCATTTTTTAAAATTTGAACTTCCTCTTCATTGGCACGCCCCATCGAACGAATAAGTGGGAGCGTTAATTTACCTTCTCTCAAATCAACCCCTTTGGTTTTACCAAAGACATCCTCAGAGGAAGTATAATCAAGCACATCATCTGCAAGCTGAAAGGCCATACCCAAATTCAATCCATATTCTTGGAAAGATTTTTCAAAATAATCTGATACCCCACTCATAATACCACCAATTTGACAAGCGGTGGCAAACAAATGCGCTGTTTTATTTTTAATGATTTTTAAATAATCTTCTTGCGTTGTTGTCACATCAGAGCTTTTCATAATCTCAAATATTTCACCTTCTGTTGTCGCTGTTGTACTTTTAGCAACAACATCAAGAATCTTGAGATTTTTTTGATCAATCATGAGTTGTGAAGCTCGACTATAGAAAAAATCGCCTACGAGCACGCTGATATGATTTCCCCATTTTGCATTCGTTGATGGCTGGCCACGACGCAACATGGCGTTATCAATAACATCATCATGCAAGAGACTTGCTGTGTGAATATATTCTATACAAGCTGCCATCTTATAAACGGACTTATCAACACAACCTGCCATTTTTGCACAAATAACAGTCAATATAGGACGCAACCGTTTGCCACCATTCTTTAATATGTAATCAGCAACTGTTCTAACAAAAGAAACCTCTGAACCAATCAATTCGAAAAGCATTATTTCTAGCTCATCAATCTCTTTTTTTATGGGGACAAGCGCCTCTTTCAGATTTTCAGACACAACTATTCCTTCCTTTTTTTGCCGTCATTTCCTAAATCCTCGCTGTTTTTGGGCCCTTACCCTATACTGACTTGTTCTTGCCAAAGCAAACCAAAATGACTAATTCATATCTTCTAGACTCATTCTCTCAGCTGTCCTGGTTTCTTTCACGAGCGACGAGCGACGAGCGACCCCGTAAAACGGGGCAGGCAAGCGACCCCGTAAAACGGGGCAGGCAAGCGACTAGAAACTAGAGACTAAAAATGCACCACCATAATACACAAATTAATCCCATTTTCCGAAAAGGCAGTAATCAAGCAGCTGTCCTGCTGATACATGGCTTCACAGGCACCCCTGATTGCTTGCGTTATGTGGCCAACTACCTCCACAGCTTGTCTTTCACTGTTTCAGCCCCTTTATTACCGGGCCATGGCTCAACACGCGAAAAACTTGCGAAAACAGATTGGAAAGAATGGTATCAAACAGTCAAACAAGCATACAGCGACCTTAAAAAGGATTATGCAAGAATATATGTCGTTGGCTTATCTCTTGGTGGCCTGCTCAGTTTAAAGCTCGCTCAGGACTATCCTGACAACATTCACGCTATGGCCTGTCTGGCCACCCCAACGAAGCTAAATAAATGGGCAGAAAAACTACTCCCCATCATCACAAACACACCTTTGAAATACATGTATCGCTATCAAAAGAAATTAGAACCTGATGTCAAAGACCCTCAAGCAAGAATAAATTTTTATGACATTGATCACATGCCTATCAGCTGTATTCAAAGCATTATAAAATTACAAAAGCTTGTGCGCATCAATATGAGTAAAATAACCTGTCCGACCTTACTCATGCACTCTCGTTATGATTCTACAGCGCCATTTGAAAGCATGAATGATATTGCTAACAATATTAGTGCCACGCACACAGAGACTGTTGCTCTGGAAAACTCTTTTCATTTAATTACCATTGATTATGAAAAAGATCTTGTTTGTGAAAAAATAGGTGATTTTTTTGTACGCTTTAGAGAATAAAGGTAGATGATATGAAACAAACTTTTATGAAAAGGGCCATTGAA
>JAHJDR010000415.1 GCA_018812345.1 bacterium
CTTATCCACATTCTTAACCGATGTATGATTTTTGTACACAGTGTACGATTTTACTACACTTATTATCAGGCTATAAATAAGGCAATTTATTGTAACTTATTGTTATTAATTGTTTATTTCTAATCTGCTACAGTTGGCATCCATTTTGTAATACTAACCTGAATTATGAGAGTATCTAGAAAGTTTATATTATATCCCGAGTACGGCTTCCATAAAATGTGGAGGGCTCATGATAGAGCCCCTCTTTTAGCATCTTTGGAAGAAAAAAGGGAATATTTAAAGGCTGTTTTTGATGATTATATGAATCCGTCAAAGGATAACGATTTTCTTCTTCATGCGTTTTGCATCATGGACAATCACCCTTTATGTTAAGCTTAACATAAAGGATGTTATGTGAAGTAAAAAATTATGTGAAGTTTCGAGCCTGTTCTTTATAAATATCTGTTTATTTCTAATAGTTAAACAATTCAACATAAAAATACTACACATAATATGCCTCCAATAATTCCGATAAAAGGAAGAAAAAAAGGAGGTTTATTATGTTTTTAGATTTAATATTTACAGCTCCACATACCTTAAAAAAGTATAAGAGTGGTCCACTTGCAGAGTTGTTAGAAGGTTTTTGTTCTTGGTTATTAAATAGTAATTTTAGTTATCACACTATTAGGTCACATCTTGCCTTTGTTTTCCATTTTGGTACATACCTTGAGAAGCAAAGCAATCAGATAAGAAAAGTTATCTCCTCGCAAGAAGTTGATGAGTTTTTGAAAAAATACTCTTCTTATTGCAAAAGCCGAGGACCAAGAGAAGGCCATCTAAAACGTATGAGATTTGCCCTAAACCGTTTTGTATCATATCTAAGATCCACTAACTGTTATAAGCAAGCTCATAATCTAAAAATATTTGATGAGCTGTTGAATAAATACCTAACTTGGATGAAAGAATATCAGAATATTTCACAGGGGACTTTAGATCTGAGGTCCTATTCAATTAAACTATTTTTCGAATGGCTTGGTCCTCTTGCTACTGTAAAGAAAATATCAACACTGACTCAAAAGAGTGTTGAAGAGTTTTGTCTGTCATATGCAAAGAAGTCAGGCCAGGCAGCGCGACGTACAATGCATGCGGCTCTTAGAACTTTTTTTCGATTTTGTTTACACAGAGAGTATATTCAAAACACTTTAGACCAAGCTGTGCCTACATTGCATACATACAAACTTTCACGGATTCCTCGGGGATTTAGTAATGAGCATGCCAAGAAAATCCTTAAATCTATCAAGCGTAATAGTATTGTTGGTAAAAGGGATTATGCCATATGCCAACTACTTTATACATATGGAGTTAGAGGGGGACAAGTTCGCAAGCTTAAACTCGAAGATATAAACTGGGAAGAAAATAAAATTCGTTTTAAAGCGTTGAAGCATGGTAAAGACAGCATGTTGCCTCTGACCGTAGAGGTTGGCAATAGTCTTTTGGATTACTTACAAAATGCCCGGCCTAATACAACTCATGAAAAAGTCTTTCTCACTGTCAAAGCCCCATATAAAGCATTAACACGATCAACTGCAATTTCAGAAATAGTTTCTCGACGTGTGAAACATATTGGAATAAATGTTCCAAGTAGAGGAACACATGCTTTTCGTCATGCGTTTGCCACTCGTATGCTTCAGGAAGAACATTCATTAAAAGAGATTGCTGATGTTCTTGGACATCGACACCTATCAACAACATTTATCTATGCCAAGGTTGATTTTAAGTCATTAAAGACTGTCGGATTAGAATGGCCACAGGAGGTGACAAATGAAATCGATTGAACTAAAAAGTTGTATTGCAAAACAGATTAACCAATTCATAGAAATTAAACGCCTTTCGGGTTCAAGTTACAATTCTCAAGTGTTATTGTTAAAATACTTTGATAGATTTTTAGCTAAAAAAAGATTCAACAATAAGTTTCTGACCAAAGAAATCATTGAGGACTATCAACTATACATTTCGAGTCTACAACCACGTACTCAGGGTAACCACATGAGTGTTGTGAGATTGTTGTGCAGATACATTTCAAGCACCAAGCCAGAAACATATCTACCTGAACCAATGAATAAAAAATACTACAAAAACAATTACAAACCATACATTTTCAATACATCAGAAATTCAAATGCTGCTTACAGAATCGTTAAAACTCAAACTGTCCTATTCATTAAGGCCATTCCTTTATTATACCCTTTTTGGTCTTCTTTATACAACTGGACTTCGTATTAATGAAGCGCTGTCGTTAACCATTAAGGACTTTTTTTCTAAAGAAAGAATGCTTTTTATTGCTGAAGGAAAGTTTCGTAAATCCCGTTGGATTCCTCTACATCAATCAACCAATCAGATTTTAAAAACATATGTAAATAAACGAGAAAAAATCAACCCTTGTTTACCAGATGAACCATTCTTTATTAATCGATCTGTAAAAAAATTACCATATAGTAATGTACACTTGGCCTTCCATACCTTGCTGAGAAAGTGTAACCTAATGCATACAAGAGTGCGTATACATGATATTCGGCACAGCTTTGCGGTTACTAGACTCTTGGGATGGTACAAGGAAAAGAAAAATGTGAATACAATGCTTCGTGTCCTTCCGGCAGGACTGCGTAATCTAAATTATTTTTGGTCGGCGGAAGATATATGTGC
>JAHJDR010000416.1 GCA_018812345.1 bacterium
ATAACTATTCTTCAATCCATAATTATTAGAGCAATATAAATCACAGTTTAAATGTTTAATATGACTATACATAACTGGATCAGATAAACCGAAGGAAACTATAAAGATATTTCGACTTTTTAATTTGAGATATAGTTCTTTTTCAGTGGAATGTTATAGGGGTTTTCTGTGCTAATTTCTTGTTTACAATTGCCACACATACGCTTCACCAAACGTTGTGCTAAAACACCTTTTAAGGAACTGGCTATCATAAAAGGTTCCACACCAATGTCCTTTAAACGATCAACAGCACCCGCTGCTGAATTTGTATGCAGCGTTGATAATACCATATGACCTGTGATGGCAGCCCGTATACCAATGTTGGCCGTTTCCGCATCACGTATTTCACCAATCATGATAATATCAGGATCCTGTCGAAGTGCGGCGCGTAAAACCCTTGCAAAGGTCAGCCCTGTTTTCTCATTAACAGGAATCTGATTAACACCTTCCAGTTCATTTTCCACAGGATCTTCAATGGTCATAATGTTCACATCAGGAGAATTCACACGCATAAGTCCTGCGTACATGGTTGTTGATTTACCAGAACCCGTGGGGCCTGTAACCAGGAAAATACCATGTGGTTTTGAAATAATTTCTGTAAAAAGCTTTCTATCTCGTTCTAAGAAACCAAGCCCTTCAATTGATTTAATAGAATCTTTAGAAAACAAACGAAACACAACCTTCTCACCAAAGGATGTTGGGCACGTACTAATACGCATATCCAATGGTTTCCCAACAAGCCGTACACGCGCACGACCATCTTGTGGCACGCGCCGCTCTGCGATGTTAAGTTGGCACATGATTTTAATACGACTCACCACGCCCATGTGCATACTCTTTGGCAAATTGCCTCGTTCCCTGAGCGTTCCATCAACACGATACCGAATGCGGCAACTTTCGCGAAAAGGTTCAATGTGAATATCACTAGCCCCTTCTTTTTTTGCTCTGGCGATAATATTATTAACCGTTGCAATAATTTTGGGTCCCGATGCCATTTCTCGAATTTTTTGGGTCTCCAAATCTGCTTCAACGTCATCAGAATCACCCATCTCCATAACAACACTAGAGGCCTCAACAGTGGAACCTCGAGAATGATGTTTTTCTAATAACTCAAGAATGTCTTGCGGAGACCCTAATCTAACGGAAACACCATCTGGAAAATAACCGCGTAGATCCTCTTTTGCTGAGGCATCATTGGGGTCAGCCATAACAACAAAGGTTTTTCCATCTTCTTGTTTGTAAAGAGGGATAGCAAAATGTTTTTTTGCCAGATGAAAAGGAAGCATGCGCAATATTTCGATATCAACTTCTTCCGTTTTTGGTTTATGAAGAGGAATGCTAAGTTTTTTGGACAGAAAATTTAGAAGATCCTCTTCTTTAAGAAAACCACGGGAGATGAGAATATGAGCGAGATCAACGCCCAGATTTTCAACGCTCGCTTGTGCTAAAAGAAGTTGGTCTTGCGTAACAAGACCTTCACGAACAAGCTCTTTGGCAAAAGGCTCAATTATGTTGCCTGAAACAGAAATAGTTTTTTTAGGATTCTTTGCTTCGTTAGCTTCTGTCATGCCATTCTTCCTTCACAATATCTAAAAAATAAAAAAACGAAATACACCAATTATTATTGTAAGGTACAAAGATGCTTTATGCCAAGTGATATTTCTTGCATGAATTTTATTTTTCCGTAAAATGTTAATATATCACGTGCTTTGTTGTTATAAAAGGGATAACAAACAAGGCAATTGCGTCCTTGATGCAACAACAACGACTTAAAGTTAATATTTACAAAGAGTTGGGGGGCATATGACATTTAACATCGCTTTTGAAACGTTATTACAAGAAGTTCTCGATCGTTCATCAAGTGATTTACACATCTCACAAGGCGCACCTGCCATGTTACGTGTTGATGGAACTTTGGTACCCACACAACACGCTCCGGAGCACGTCCTCACTGGAGATGAATCAAAAGCTCTTTGTTTTAGACACTGCACGCCTGAAATGATCAAAGAGTTAGAAGCCAAACGTGAACTAGATTTTTCTTTTGATTTTGAAGGCCGCTCTCGTTTCAGAGCAAATGTTTTTTTTCAAATGGGTGCGGTTACAGGAGCCTTTCGACCAATCCCCTCCATCATTCCCACAATGGAAGATTTGAATCTACCTGATGCCCTCAAAGGACTCACAAACCTTCCTCGCGGCTTGATCCTGGTAACTGGCCCCACGGGTTCTGGTAAATCAACAACCATGGCTTCCATGCTTGGTCATATTAATCAAACACGCGGTGAACACATCATCACGATTGAAGACCCTATTGAATTTGTACACACATCAAATAAATCTTTGTTAGCACAAAGAGAAGTTGGTAAAGATACTAAAAGCTTTGTGAATGCTTTAAAATATGCCCTGCGCCAAGATCCTGATATTGTCCTCATTGGTGAAATGCGTGACATGGAAACAATTGGCGCCGCCATTACCATTGCAGAAACAGGTCACTTAGTTTTTGGAACACTGCACACAAACACAGCTATTCAAACAATCAACCGTATCATTGATGTGTTTCCCGCTCACCAACAATCACAAATTCGCACACAGCTTTCTTTTATTCTTATGGCTGTTGTCTCACAACAGCTTGTTCCTAAAATTGGTGGTGGTCGTTGTCTGGCTCAAGAAATCATGATTCCTAATCATGCGATCAGAAATCTTATTCGTGAAGATAAAGTTCACCAACTTTATACTTCTATGCAGATTGGACAAAAAGAATCTGGCATGTGCACCTTTAACCAAAACCTTGCTCAAAGTGTTAAAAAAGGAATTATCACAAAAGAAGATGCGCTTGAGCATGGAACCGATATGGATGAACTTAAAAAAATGATCGGCATGAAGTCATAAACTGAACAAAATCCTAACAATTGTCAATAAAACAAATAGTAACGGGTTATTTTTTAAAGTTTTTTTTATATTTATCCCCAATTTTTAGCTTGCAGTAATTCATCTCAGCTTGTAGGAAATCATCACTTAATATTTTTGGTCTTAAACAGCGAAGGGGTTCTCTGTTTCTAGTAACCAAAATCCATTTAAGAGGTAATAATTATGAATAAAGGTTTTACATTAATCGAATTGATCCTCGTGATCGCTATTTTAGGTATTTTAGCTGTTTCAGCTATGCCCAAGATTTTCAGCTTAACAACTGAAGCTAATACAGCTGCTGCTGCAGGTGTTGCTGCTAACGTTCTTGCTGGTATTACTCTTGCTGGTGCCAAAACTATGGCAACTACTGGTGTTGAAGCTTATCCTGCAACATTAGACAGTGCTGCAAATGGTAATTGCACTCTTGCAAATGCATGTTTTGGTAGTGTTGTAAAAGACGGTGTTACACGCGACTGGAAAAGAATCTCAGATACAGTATATGCTCACACACCAACTAACACTACTTATACCTATACACCTGGAGGCGCAAACCCAGGTACTTTCAAATAAGACATAATGTAAGCTAAGTTTACAAACCCCGACCTTGAAAGAGGTCGGGGTTTTTTTGTGGCAACTCCAATTGCAAATCGCTTATTG
>JAHJDR010000417.1 GCA_018812345.1 bacterium
CCATTCGGCGTACAATTTGGAAAGCCATGGTTGCTGCTGATGTTATTCAGAAGTCAGTTTGTAAAGTGAGACCTTATGAAGTGACTAAAGGTGAAACAGATAAAGTGGCAGCAGAACATGCCACTGATTTAGCCAAGATCATTGAGAGTGAGGGTGATATTGTAGAAGGTGTGAAACAAGCTGTAAGAGCTATTTTTAAAGTAACTCATAAAAAAGAAAATCGACCTCTTGTGGGTGTTGTGGGTGAAATTTATGTTCGTAATAATTCTTATGCCAATGAAGATGTGACACGATCCATTGAAGATATGGGGGGAGAAGCCTGGATGACGCCTATTGCTGAGTGGCTCTTATTTACAAACTGTCCCCGTAATATTGCAGAACATCATGCTCATAAAATATCCATGAACACGCTTCGTTCTTATGTTAAATGGCAGTGGTTGTATTATTGGGAAAAGAAAATCTATGGAGCTGCTAGTCCTTATCTCGATGATCGTCATGAACCTCATGTGAATAGTATTTTAGATGCCGGTTCTGAACTCTTTCCATCAAATATTGGGGGAGAGGGTATTTTGACTTTGGGCAGAACCATAAAATTTGCTGAGCAGAAAGCAGCTATGGTGGTTAATGTTGCCCCTTTTTGTTGCATGCCCGGAACGGTCACAACAGCTGTTTTTAGACAAATTTCTCATGAAGTGAACATGCCAATAGTGAATCTCTTCTATGATGGCACAGGTGGCCAGAATCAGCGTTTAAAGGTTTATCTCACCAACTCACTGGAAGCGAATAAAAACTTATCAGACCGTGAACAAGTCACAAGGCAAGGACTGGGAAATATTAAAGAGGAAATTGAAAAGGTGAAAAAGAAGGGCATAGCAGCTTAAGCCTTCACTTCATCTACACTCATAACTTCAATATCAAATGTAATTGTTTTACCTGCTAAGGGGTGATTGAAATCAAGTGTTATGGTTTCATCAGTAACAGCTTTAACTGTTGCTTGAAAGTTGTGGTCACCTTGTTTTCCTTGAACAATACCACCAACAATGATTTTTTCAGGTTCATCAAAAGCCGTTCTAGGCAATTCTGTTACAGCTGTTTCATCGATAGGACCAAAGGCTTCATCAGGAGCTACTGTGAATGATTTTGTATCGCCAGTTTTCAAACCAACCATATTTTTATCGATTCCCTTCATGAGCTGTCCAGAACCTTGGACAAAGGTTAGGGGTTCATTATCACGAGTGTTTTCAAGCAGTTGATCATTTACAGCGAGTGTATAATGTATGGTTACTTTTGAACCTTTTTTAATCATGGAGATATCCTTTCAAATGAATTGGTTTTATTTAGATAAGGCCAATAACTTTTATGTAGCATTCTAAGAAACAGAAATATTCTTAAATTGCAAGGCATTAAAAAAGATCAAATATCAATTGACTATAGTAGCTTTTATCATGTATTGAGTGCCTCCTTTTGAGGAAAAATGATCTATAACAAGTTGTTATTTATCAGTTTTTGAGGCGCTAGCTCAGTCGGTAGAGCACCGCCCTTTTAAGGCGGGTGTCCTGGGTTCGAATCCCAGGCGCCTCACAAAACTTGGCTCCGCCAAGTTGGTTCAAGTTCCTGGTTCAAGGGTTATCCTAACCTGAACCTCAAACCTGAACCAAAATTTTGCGAAAGTAAAATTTTCTAGTCCCCATCGTCTAGAGGCCTAGGACATTACCCTTTCACGGTAAAGACACGGGTTCGACTCCCGTTGGGGATGCATAAAAAAAATGGCTATACCTATTAGGTGTAGCCATTTTTTTTCCTCCAATTTCCACTTTCTATATTTCTAATTTCAAATCAACTTGGCCATTTTTTGTTTATGATCCCATATAGAAGGGAGGCGAATTGGGAAAACATTGAAAAGATATTTGTAATGAAATAGTTCTTTTTGTCTATGCACTGCCCACTTTGCCATTCCCAAAACACAACCTCTTATCATAAAGATAATAAACGGAGCTATTGGCAATGTTCCCATTGTCAGCTTATTTTTGTACCAGAACAGGAACGACTCAGATTCGAGGATGAAAAAAAGATCTATGATCAACATCAGAACAATCCTCAAAATCAAGGGTATCGTGATTTTTTAAACCGTGTTTGCGAACCATTAAAGAAATACATTCACAAAGGGGCCCATGGTCTTGATTTTGGATCAGGACCTGGACCAACTCTTTCGGTTATTTTAGAAGAACAAGGCTATCACGTGGATTTATTTGATGTGGTTTATGCTCCTGATAACAGTGTCTTTGAAAAACAATATGATTTTATTACAGCAACAGAAGTTTTTGAGCACCTTCATCATCCTAAAGAAGAGATTGAGCGATTATGGACCCTATTAAAACCAGGTGGCGTTTTGGCTGTGATGACACAATACGTGATTGACAAAAAGAGCTTTGAGACATGGCATTACATAAGAGATCCTAGTCATGTCTGTTTTTATTCGCCTCCTTGTTTTGATTTTATCGCAGATCAATTGAAGGCGCAGGTTCACTATGTAGAAGACAATGTTGTTTTCTTCATTTCTTGACCCAAATTTCACTCTGCATTACGAGAGATTTCGTTATTTTATCTAAAGGAAGAAATATGAGTTACATAGAAAATTATCCAAAGCAATATGAAAACTGTGTGTGGGTTGATTTTGCCACATTAGAAAATTTCATGGTTGATGCCTTGATGGCTCTCAATATCCCAGAGGATGACGCCAAAATTATTGGTGATGTTTTAATCACATCAGATCGATTAGGAATTGATTCACATGGAATAGGGCGTCTCAAACCGATTTATATAGACCGTATTGACGCTGGTATTCTCAATCCTGAAACAAAAATTGATGTTTTAAAAGATGATAAGGCATGTGCTGTTCTTGATGGCAACAATGGCATGGGACATGTAATTTCTAAGAAAGCCATGGCAATGGCTATTGATAAAGCCAGAGAATATGGTCTTGGTATGGTGGCTGTTAGAAATTCATCACATTATGGTATAGCGGGTTACTACCCACTTATGGCGATTGAGGAAGACATGATTGGTTTTACAGGAACAAATGCCAGACCCTCTATAGCACCAAC
>JAHJDR010000418.1 GCA_018812345.1 bacterium
TATAAAGGCAAACCAAAAGATACGTTAATACTTCACTACACCAAAAAAGATCTTAAAGATCGTTGCGTTGGCCAACCGTTCTATGGTCCCTATAAAGGACAAAAGAAAAAATTCTTTTTACGCTGCGCAGATAATGAAAGCTGTGGCGTGGTGTATGAGGGTATGATTGAGGTGGGTTATTAAAATGAAGAAACAAAAAATAAATAAATCAGGTTTTACACTTATTGAGCTTATCATGGTCATAGCTATTTTAGGTGTTTTAGCCGTGATGACTATGCCTCGTTTTTTTACAATCAGTGAATCAGCTCAAATTTCACTTTTGCGTGGTGTGACTGGTGGGTATGCTGAGTCCATTGGCACAGCGCGCGCTAAACTTCTTGCCATGGGGCTGAAAGGTCCTGCTGAAGATGTTCAGATTTATGGTGGTGGCGCAGAAGGCTACTTAGATTTTAATTCTTATGGGTGGCCGTCGCAGCATTGGATGGGGGGCATGGAACCAGATCCTTCGCTCGATAATGTAAACGATTGCATGTCTGTTTTTGAAACCATTCTCATGGGGAATATAACAGTGGCTGTAGATCTCAGTAAAAAATTCAAAGCGGTTTATTTGGGAGCTGGCCAGTGCCAATATTTCTTATCAGCAAATGTTAATCTTTCTTTTTTCTACAATTCGCGAACAGGTGAAGTCACAATTGATGACGACCCCGCACCATAAGCGCCTTTCTCTATTAATAATGTCCTTGTTTGATGATTGCGGCCATGTTTTCTGAAAGATAAATTTCGACATAAAATTGAACAATTCCTGGAAGATTTTCATATTGAGTTTGAAGCTCTTGGAGGCGCATGGCGTTCTGTGAGTTGGCTTGCACAGCAGGGATGGCCGTGGCAAAACAACCCGCAATTTCGGCACCGATGATATTTAAGAAGGGCGCTCTGTTTTCTTCTGGAAGAGGAAGCAAGTGATTCGTAACAAAACTATCTAATTCTGCTAAACTGGTGCTTGCTTGTAAAAAAACAATTTCAGGTTTTTCATGGTTTGTAACTTTTTGTTCAGACATTTGCATTTCTGCTCTCATCAGATCAGAACAGGATTGGAGCATGGGTTCTATTTCTATATAGCGAGCGCGTGCTTGGTGCAGTTTTGCCTGTAAAACTTCAGGATTGATGTAGCGAGTGGCTTGCTCTGGTTCGGTGAGTATTTCTGGCGTTGTGGTCAATGGGGTTTGATCATAGAGACGCATGAGCGAAACAAATCTTTGTATTACAGAGCTTTCTTTCTCAATGGGCTTATCACCATTCCACACAAAATAGTTTTTAAGTGTTAAAGGAAATCTGCTTTCTACCAAGTCTTTAAAATTTGCTGCTAGAGGTTCCAAAAGGTGGCCAGGAAGATGCTCATTAGCTCTTTCAACCCGATATTCCATTTCAACCATGATGGCTTCTGCGATTTGCTGGGTAATGAGTTCTTTCTGAGAATCATCGAGTTTATTATAGTAATTCAGTTTAAGTATGGAGTTTTTGATTGTGTTAACGGTAGCTTCTTTAAAACCAAAAACGAGGTAATTTTCTGTGACCTGAGGTGGTTGTGTTTTTTTCAGCCCTGCCACACTTTCTTCATGCAACATTATATTACGGTCTTCAGAGAGTTGGGTTTCCACTTGTGTAACCAGTTCATGTTTATTGTCTTCGCTATGAGAAGCCGTGGCTCTAAATGCATAGTCGTAGGTTTGTTGTGGATGTATGGGTAACATAAATGTCCTGTTTTATTAAAATATTTAACTATTTCCTATCTCGGATAAGTCTATGAAAAGTTTCTCAGAAGGGAAAAAAACTGGACACATTTGTGTCCAAAAAAAAGTCAGGTCATTTTCTTTCAAATCCTATAAGCTTTTTCTTGGTTTTTTGAGGTTCCATGAGTTGGCGAATGGCATCAAAGACAGCTCTGAATTGATGATCGTATTTTTTTTCCATGGAATTGATTTTTTTGACAAGGCCTTTGTGTGTAGTCATCATTTGACGAAGACGAACAAAGGCTCGCATGATTTCAATATTAACATATATAGCTCTTTTGCTATTGAGAACTGTTGAGAGCATGGCAATTCCTTGTTCTGTGAAAGCATATGGTCTTGATCGTCTAGCTCCTCCCCAGCTCGAGTCTGTAAGTGCTGATTTGAATATTCTAAATTCATCATTACTGAGCTGAAACATGAAATCATCTGGAAATCTATCTAGATTTCTTTTTACAGCTTGCACTAATACACGTGGCTCAACTTGATATAAACATGCCAGATCATGGCTTAACATAACTTTTTGATTACGGAGTAAATAGATAATTGGCTCTATTGCTAATATTTTTTTCATTTTACTATTAATCTTGAAATCACAATTTGTGATTTCAAGATTGTAACTATATGTTTTATAATAGAAATAACTTAATCTTGTTACTCTAATATTCAAGATCACATTTTGTGACCTTGAACCCATGAATAATATACAGTAAACGAGCGTTCACGTCAATGCAAAACAGTTCTAACATGTTAATATAATTAAGGAAAGTGTCTTAAAAGTTGGACAATATTCGGGTGTAGGGCATAGGGCATAAGGCATAAGGCCTAGGATTATATCTGGATCGCCACGTTCCGCATACGGGACTCGCGATGACATGAATAAGACGAAGGTGGAAAAGACTTCTTCAATCTACAATCATGTAATCTTCATTCTTCAATTAAAATCCCCAGCTAGCTAAGAGCTAACTGGGGATTTTTTTCGGGTGCTATGAGAGGGAGCATAGCCGAGCACTCAGCTTAGCTGAGTGCTCGGGAGGTTATTTAACAAGTCCTTCACGAAATCTTAAAGCGAGAGCTGAGAGTAAGAATGCTAATCCCAGCATGAAAGTTGCCATGTGGCTTGCTTGGCTTGGAGCTGTGGTTAAACTGCAACCACCACCGCCTGCCGCAGCAGAACCCTCTTCAGATTCAGCAGCGTCTGCATCGGCATCATCTGCATCAGTGTCTGTGTCTGTATCTGTATCTGTATCTGTATCTGTGTCTGCAGGTATGGCATCAGCTTCTTCTTCACAAGAAGAGTCACAACCGTCACCATCTGTAGTGTTGCCATCGTCACATTCTTCAACACCTGTTTCTACAATGCCATCACCACATACCGCATTTTCACAGGCGTTTGTGCAGCTGTCATTAGTGTCGTCATTGCCATCATCACAGGCTTCACCTTCATCAACAACACCATCACCACAGGCGCCTGTTTCATAAGCACCGATGTCACATTGGTCCATGCCGTCACCGTCACCATCAGCTGGGCGAACACGACCACGTTGGTCTGTTGTGAGATCACTGCCAGCATGATTTGTACAACCTAAAGGGTTACCAGTATCAATGGCTAAACTAGATGTTTGAAGTGCGTGTGTGAAAGTGGCACCACCATTATCAGCTAAGATATCTAACTCAGGATCAACGGGATCTGAAGTTGTTCCAACGATGTCACCAGTAGCGCTTGCGAAAACACAACTCGTGTCTTCCCCAAGGATATTATAGCCACCAGAGGTAACGGCGCCTGTGCAATCATTGGCTTCACCACCGCGATCTGTATTCAAAGCGATAATAGAATTATAAGTTGTGAGTGAACCACCAGCGACAAGAAGGCCACCTGAGTCGCCAACACCATCATTGTTATAGTCAGCAACATTATTAACAAGTGTAACATTGTAAAAGAAGGTTGTGCCATTGAGATAAACACCACCAACTTCATCAAAGGCCCTATTACCACTGATCGTTGAGTTTGTTGCTTGAAAATTACCATTAGAGTAAATGCCCGCAACGCTTGTTTCTGCTTCATTATGGCTCACGAGGCTTGTTGTTAGCAATAAGGTTCCTGCATTATGAAAGATACCGCCCACAGTTCCCTTAGCCAAGTTATAACTGATATCGCTATTAGTTATGTTGAGGTCACCACTGCTGTGATAAATACCACCAACATGAGATAATGTTGCGTGGTTGCCGATTACTTCACAGTTTTCTAATGTTAATACGTTAGTGGATTTGTATATGCCTGCAATCATGGCAGCTCGGTTATCATTAACTTCTGTATTTGTTAATGTAGCAGTTCCTGTACCATGATAGAGTCCACCAGCTTGACCTGTTGTTGCTTCATTATCATTTATAGAACTATCAGTCATAGTGAGGTTACCGGCTGCATGCAAAAATGCACCAACATTATTAGCAACATTTTCATTGAGACTTGAATCAGTGATTGTCACATTACCACTAGCCACATAAAGACCAGCAACGGAATCAGCTTGGTTGGCATCAATTTGACTGTCTGTGAGAACAAGATCACCTATAACGAGGTAATAAGCCCCAGCCGAATTGGTGACTGCATTTTGTGAAATAGAAGAGTTGGTAATAGTATTCAATCCGCCATTGGCATAAACGCCACCAATGTTTGTAGCTGTATTATCTTCAACAGTTGAACCTGTTAAGGTGAGAGCGCCATTTGTGTTTAAGAGACCACCTGCTAATGTAGCGCTGTTATTATCGATATGTGTATTTGTTATCGTAGCATCACCCGTGCCATGATAAACACCACCACCAGAACCGCCAGGGGCTGTGTTATAAACAATATCACTATTATCAATGAAAAGGGTTCCATCTACAAAGTAAACGCCAGCTCCGCCGCCAGTAGCATTGTTATTGCTGATTTCACAATCTGTGATTGTGAGCGTGCCTAAATTAAGATAAACACCGCCACCGCTGACTTGATCACCATTTCTCAGTGTGAGTCGATTAATGTCTAAGTCTTGTGCTGAGGCTGATGCGAAAGTGATCACACCAGCAATACCACCGCCATCTATAATAGTGCCAGTTCTGCTTTCACCGACAAAAGTCATACTTTTATTTGTAGCGAGGATATTCTCATTATAAACACCATCAGCGATATCAATGACATCGCCAGTGGCATTGGCTGCTGTTACAGCTGCTTGGATGGTACAGTAAGGTGTTCCTGTCACATCATTGCAACTAGGATCAGCTTGATCCACATCCAATGTGGCTGCTTTGGCAACATTACTAAATAAGACAAGAGCCATTATCGAGAAGATGAATAGCATATATTTGATTAACGTTTTCATATAACCTCCTTGCCGCGGTGTAGCGAAGTATTCAACGTGTTGAGTACTGAAGCAAAGCCGGGCAATATTTAAATTTGTTAAAATATTTCTCATGACTGTTAATAACGTTAAGATGTCTAAGTGGGAACAAAAAACGCACAAATTTGTATCCTAGAGGATACAAAGCAGACTGTAATTAATTGTAATAACTGAAATAAAGATGTATCATGTTGACAGGCAGGTTAATATAAGGATACATAATCTATGAGCCAGCGCTCCGATGCTCCGATGAAAGAATCTAAAATTTCATCGGATCATTGGCGCGTTGGCTCGTCGGAGCGGAAATCAATGGCGCAAAAGAATACAAACATAGACCTCTTTAATTATTTCGATTATCGCCAGTTTTTAAAAGATTGGTATGAGGAGCAGAAGAAAAATACACGTGGTTTTTCTTTTAGATACTTTTCAGAAAAGGCTGGTTTTGGATCGCCCAACTTTTTAAAGCGCGTGATTGATGGAGATAGGAATTTAACGGAAAGTAGTTTAAAGGCTGTTATTAACGGGGTAGGACTCAATAAGCAGGAAAGTGATTTTTTCACAAAGCTTGTTCACTATAACCAAGCTGAAACACATGATGAAAAGAATACTTATTATCACCAAGTCATTACATCACAAAAATTTAGTCAATTAAAACCAATTGAAAAAGACCAGTATGAATTTTGTTCTACCTGGTATCATCCTATTGTACGGGAGCTCGTAGTTTCTCCTGACTTTGATGGGACACCAGAGTGGATAGCAAAAACAATTCGGCCCTCAATCACACCAGGACTAGCGCAAAAATCCATAGAATTGCTGGAAAGATTACACTTTATTAATAAACAAAAAAACGGTAAATGGCTTCAGACAGACCCTGTTGTGACCACAGGATCTGAGGCGGCCTCGTTGATTTCACTGAATTACCACAAAAATGTATTAGATCTTGTAAAGCATCAGCTCACGCGGACTCACCCCATGGAACGTGATGTGAGTGCGCTTACTTTAGGTGTAAAAAAAGGAAGATTGACGCAACTAAAGAAAAAGATTCAGGAATTTCGTAAAGATATCTTGAAAATGGTGTCTGAAGATGATGCGCCAGAAGAGGTTGTTTTACTCAGTATGCAGCTTCTCCCGGTCTCACATAGAAAGACCAAGAAAGTTAGCAACAAAAGACCTCTCTGAGCCGAGGAATATTCGTGCTAGCGTCCATCGTCCATCGTCTATCGTTTTTTCTCACTAGACGCTAGACGCTAGACGCTAGACGCTAAAAATGCACCCATTGTTAAAAAACATTCTCCTCATACTAATTGTTCTCATTTTCTCCCACTGTGGCACCACCACAACTGATAATCTTTTAGGGGGTACTGAAATAGGCAACCCACCTATTAGTTCTCCCAGGGCACTTGTAGGGTTTATCAATCATGGTGCGAACATTAATGTGAATCGTAATCTTAATGGCCTCAAATATTCTCTGAGCCCAACGTGTCCAGCTGATATGGTCAAGGCAACAAATGTGGCTAATGCGACATTCAGTGCCGTTATTGATGATGTGTGTTCTTTTGAACTCGAAGTTGAATCAGGCTATGTGTATTCGCTGTTTTTTTATTATGAAGAGGAGTTAATCGCCACACTTGAGGTGGACAATAACTCAGAGCTTCTTGTGACGCCATATTTTCTTGTAAGTGCTGCTGATGACCCCATGGATTTAGGTAGCATTACCATTACAGGTGAAACAGCTTTTCCCGAATTTCAACCAGCCACACTGAATGACGCTGATGGTGATGGTATTTCTGATTATGATGACACTGACGACGATGGTGATGGCACAGACGATTCTTTGGAAGCAGATTGTGATGCTGATGGTATTCCTGATGACTATGATACAGATAATGCATCATGTTTGCCAGTCGTAGAAGAAGATCCCGATTCAGACTCTGATGGTATTGATGATGACGATGATAATTGTCCTGATGAGGCGAATGCGGATCAAGCAGATAGCGATGCCGATGGTATTGGTGATGCCTGTGATGATTCTGATAGTGATGGTATAATGGACGATACAGATAATTGTATTGGTATAGCTAATGCTGATCAAACTGATACAGATAGTGATGGTGCAGGTAACGCATGTGATACAGATGATGATGGTGATGGTGTGCCTGATGATGGCGATGGCTCTGGTACTATTGGTGATAATCCCTGTACATCAAGTTATGATTGGCAAATGTATGGCAATTGTGATGATAACTGTCAGTTTGTGTCTAATAATCAAGATGATTATGATTACGATGGATTAGGAGATGCGTGTGATCCTTCTCCATATGGGGCCTAACGATATTCCCTAAGCCCTAAGCTTTTTAATTGTTTCCCTAATTTTCTTTTCCCCATTAATAGCTATAATGGCCATAAGAATTAATACTGTTCCCATAACTTGGTAAACGGTAAGGTAGGCATCGAGGAAAATCATATCAAGGATTATCGCAATGATAGGCATGCACAGCGTGATGACAGAGGCTTGAACACTGCCGACTTCTTTAATCAGTCTAATAAACATGAGTCCCGCAAATGTTGTGCTACAAAGACCAAGGTAAAAAAGAGCTAACCAGACTTTGACAGAGGGTGTGGTGATAAAAAAAGATTTTGTTATGAGTGAGAATACAATGAGTGTAAAGGCAGCACCAGATGTTTGTAATATCATGTGAATCAAATTGGGAATATGTGGCATGAGTCTTCTGGTCCACAAGATGCCAATAGCATAGGATGTTGTTGTGACAAGAATAGCAAAAAGCCCATAAGTGTATTGAGAGAAATTGGTGTGAAAGAGTTCAGGCCAAAAAATAACGAGAACACCTAAGAATCCCAGAAGAACGCCCACCCATTTATAAAGAGAGTATTTATCTGCAGGTGTAATGACAAAAGCAAACATTGTTACATAGATGGGACAAGAGCTATTAATAACAGCAGCAAGTGCGGGCGTTAC
The DNA here is from genome assembly GCA_018812345.1 of bacterium. Taxonomy (GTDB): domain Bacteria; phylum UBA10199; class UBA10199; order UBA10199; family JADGCS01; genus JAHJDR01. The sequence continues at coordinate 8,139 of JAHJDR010000418.1, forward strand.
ATGTTGTTCACCCCAAAAAAGACATATCCATGATAGACCCATGGCAAAGAAACCTGAGACAAAGGAGGATATCAGAATTCTCTTACGGGGCAGGTTGAGCAGTCTTCCTTTTTTGCGATCATTTTTTGTTTTGAGTAAAAAATATGGAATGAGGAAAACAAGGCAGAGTGCACATCTTAAAAAAGCGGCAAATCCAGGTGTAATATCATGGATGACAATTTTGATGGCCAAAAAAGAACCACCCCAGAAAAGTGTTGTGAGGATGAAATAGAGAATGTGTATGGGTTGCATTTGCGTGCTATCGTCTAGCGTCTAGCGTCTAGCGTCTAGCGAGGGGAAAAAAACGCTAGACGCTAGACGACAGACGATAGACGATAGACGTTATATTGTCTAAGGTTCTGTCGTCTCAAGTGTGATTTTGCTTTCCAAATACTTTAACGCTTCTGCCAACATAGTATCCTTGTCTTCATAAAAATCACTTAGTGTTTGTTTCAATGTTAAATCGGGTTTTACGCCAATGCCTTCGACGACACTACCATTAGCAAGTACAACAGGCCAATGTGTGTAGCAAAAAGAAGTGCCACTGGGCAAACTCTCACAGGAATTACTGCCACCTGCACCGGCTGTTTGTTCTCCGATAATAAAAGCACGATGCTTCATTTGGAATGCCGCGGCAAACATTTCGCATCCAGAACGACAGTAGCCATTAGTGAGTAAAACGATAGGCCCTGCAAATGTATATAAACTGGGATCTGTTGTGTAATCAAAAGTGAGTTTAAGCTGGCTTTTAGAGGCAACAATGCAGCCAGGTTCTTCTGGGTTACACGTTTGCCTGAGAAGTGTTTTTTCAGGCAAAAAATAACTCACCATTTTTGTTACGTCCTCACCAAAGCCACCATTACTATCTCTTAAATCAATGATAAGTCCTTGCCGTTTGTTATTATTAATAGCCTTAATTATTTTGCCAAACAGTTCACTAACAGGTGTGTCTTTGCCTTTCTCATAATTGAATCCGTTAATCTTAATATAGGTAGTGTTATTTCCCAACGTTTTAGTTTCAAGCAATGGTTGTTGCGTTTCCCATTGCCAAAAAGATCTTTCTACTAGTTTAATGCCTTTTGGAAGGTTTAATCTGATTTTAATGTCTGAACCCTTTTTATTTTTGAAATGAAAATAACCTGTTTCATAATAATTTTGAGAACCTTCTACTGTTGGGAGCAAGGCTATGCTATAGGCTTCTTGCCATTGCTTTGTTCCTGTGATGTGTTTTTTAAAGCCTGTTAGTAAGTCTTTTACAGCAATGTCATTTTCTGAAATAAGTTCCAAGCCCTTTCTAACGCCCATTTTATAAGCCTTAGACTCTGGATCGACATGCGTTACCATGTATGTACCTTCTAAATTTTGAATGGTGAAACCAGCGTTAAAACGTCTTTTGAGTTGGGGGTTTTTTATGAATGTATGGCTGTCATCGAGTTCTTTTATAATTTTCGTTATGAGTTCATAGTGCTCCGTGGGCGTCTGTTTTGTTTGAGAGAGAGCTGTGTATTTTTCTCTTAATTTATTCCAATCAACTTTTTTGAGCCAAGTATAGGCATAGTTTTTTTCTAATTTATCAACGAGATAGTTTACATCATTTAAACGAGTCCTTTCAGAAAGCGCTTGGCTAGAGAAAGGCGTGAGTAATAAACAGAGGAGAGAAAATATAAGTACTAATTTATTTTTCATATTATTTGTTAAAAACTTTTTATGATACTCCGGTACCATGGAACCATGGTACCACGGGACTATAATCACATATCACTCATATTATCCATGAGTTCCATCATTTGTTTGTTGCGATAGGTCTTTTCAATAATGCCCATGAACTTTTTGGCGTCTGGATTATTGGGATCAAGTTCTATGACTTTTTGATAGTAACGATGAGCACCATCTTGTTCGCCTTTGTGCAAAAAGAGTTTTCCTAAAAGCGTGTAGACATAAATAAGTTCTTCTTTTGTAACGTCTGTGCTGCGAACGCGCACAGCGCGTTCAAGATAGGAGAGGGCGTTTAGCGTGTCCCCTTGTTCATAAGCTAACATGCCTAACAGTTTTAACAGCCAGTAGCTCTTGGATGTTTTGGCAGCTTTTCTCAAAACAGGGAGTGCTTCCTGTGTTTTGCCACTGTAATAGAGCGCGCGTCCATAATTTTCATCAAATGTTTTATTGTAGCGGTGATCCTTATTGGCTTTCTTAAATCCTTTGGCAGCCATTTTGTAATAATCCAGAGCTGAGTAATAAGATTGTTTGTATTCACTCAGAAGAGCTAGCATGAAAATAACGACAGGAGATTCACACCCTTTGTTAAAGGCTTTGTACAAAGTATTATGAGCGATGTCATAATTGCTGGCATGAAAACTTTCCATGCCTTCTTTAACAAAATTATTCCATTCTGATGACGCATAACGTGTTTTTACATAGGCTTGGTAGTCTTCAGCAGCTGTGGCAGCATGAACAGGAGGACTATAAAAAGTGAAAAACACTAAAAAACAAATAATAATGAGGAGATATATCTTAACTTGTTTCATATACAGGCAACCTTTACACTATATTATAACGTTTGTTAATCTCAAAAATGTCTAGTTTAACTTATATAATATTAATCAAATTCAGGTTGCTTTAGAACATACTGGTGTGTTAGCTGGCTGTCACTCATTTTCTGTAAAAAACACAATGAGCATGTCCTCCAGGTTGTCGCATAAGTAATGAATTTGAGAATGCGATTGTGGGGGTTCACGACTTATTACATAGTCTAAAAAAAGCATGTTTGTTGGAAGGTGATGTAGCATGATTTAAAAATGAGTAGGTCATGTTTACTATCACAAAAACCAAAGGATAATTATGGTTGAAGTACAAATTCCTGAAATGATGGAAGTCGGCGCTCATTATGGGCACCAAACAAAAAGATGGAATCCTAAAATGCGCCCTTATATTTTTGGAGCGCGATCAGGTGTTCATATTCTCGATTTACAACAAACAAAACAATTAGCAAATGAAGCCCTTAAATTTATTGAGCAAACAGTCGCTAATGGTAGAAAAGTGTTGTTTGTCGGAACAAAAATGCAAGCACGCGAAGTTATTCGTGATAATGCAAAAAAATCACAAATGCACTATGTGAATAATCGCTGGATGGGTGGCACACTCACAAATTTTAAAACGATTAAAAAGAGTATTGACCGTTTAATAGATCTCGAAACAAAAAAAGAAAATAATGATTTTGACGGTTATACCAAAAAAGAACGTCTCGATATTGATCGTACGATCGTAAAGTTAGAAGCTTCTTTAGGTGGCATTAAGCACTTAACACACACACCTGGTGTTGTGTTTGTTGTTGACCCCACTCATGAGCACATTGCTATACGTGAAGCGCAAAAGCTCAATATTCCTATTGTTGCTCTTGTTGATTCTAACTGTGATCCTGATCCTGTTGATCTTATTATTCCTTCAAATGATGATGCGTTAGGATCAATTGCTTACTTTACCGAAAAAGTAGCTGAAGCTTGTTTTGCGGGCATGGAACTTTATGAACAAAAAGCACAACAGTTAAAAAATCAAAAAAATGATGATCAGAAAAAAACACCACGTCGTCGTGTAAGCCAAGCAGAACCTACCGATAAAAAAGCAGCTTTTGTAGATAAAGCTGTTGTCAATCAAGCGGCACAAAAAGAAGAAGGCGTTGATAGTTTTTCTGCAAAAGCAGAAAAAGCGCCTCAAGCAATCAAAAAAGACGCTAAAGTAGAAGAACAAAAAGAAGAAACAAAAGCAGAAAACACTGACGCGTAAGAACAATTACATGCAGCTATTGTCTCTTTTTAGAGACAATAGCTGCTTTAAGTTATGAAAGGTAATATCATGTCGATTTCAGCACAAGATGTTAAAACACTGAGAGAACGAACTGGGGCAGGTATGATGGATTGTAAAAAAGCCCTCACAGATGCCAATGGCGACTTTGATGTTGCTATTGATGTTCTTAAAAAACAAGGTTTGGCGAAAGCTGTGAAAAAAGGTGGTCGTATTGCTGCAGAAGGACTCATTTTCTCACGCACTTCTGGCACAGAAGGTATTGTTTTAGAACTCAATTGTGAAACAGATTTTGTGGCCCGTAACGAAGATTATACAAAACTTGGTGAAAGCCTAGTTGATCTTATCCTTGAACAAAAGCCAGCTACATTGGAAGAAACACTCTCATTATCTTTAAATGATGGGACTGTTGAAAGTATTATTAATGAACATATTTCAAAGATTGGTGAAAAAATTTCATTACGACGTTTTCAAACAATGCAAGTAAAGCAAGGTGGCCAAGTAGGTTTATACAGTCACGCTGGTGGTAAAATAGCTGTGTTGATTGAAGTAACTGGTAACAACGTTACAGAAGAAACCATCAAAGACTTAGCCATGCAAATCACAGCAATGAGCCCACAATACATCGATAAATCAGAAGTTCCAGAAGATATTCTCAATAAAGAAAAAGCTATTCACTTAGAGCAACTTCGTGAAAGTGGAAAACCAGAGAATATTTTAGAAAAGATTGTTGCTGGTAAACTCGATAAGTTTGCTGGCGAAATGTCACTTCTACAACAAGCTTATGTTAAAGATTCATCAGGCAAACAAAAAGTGGCTGATTATCTTAAGTCTGTTGATCCAGAAGCAAAAATCATTCAATTTATCCGCTATAATGTGGGTGAAGGTATTGAAAAACGCAAAGATGATTTTGCTGAAGAAGTAGCAAGAATGACACAATAGTATCAAGAGCGGCCCTCCTGGCCCCGCAGACGGGAGCCCTGTTTGCGGGACAATACAGGAGGGCCTTTTTTATATATGGAAAAAAATAAAACAAAATATAAAAGAGTGCTCATTAAACTTAGCGGCGAAGCTCTTATGGAAGAGGGCGGACATGGTATCTCATTGGAAGTGACGCGAAAGATTGTTGAAGAATTAAAGGCGGTGCATGCGTTGGGCGTACAGATTTGTGTTGTTATTGGCGGTGGTAATTTTTTACGCGGTACAAAGTTTTCCGCACATGGGATTGATCGCGCCACAGCAGACTACATGGGTATGTTGGCTACAATTATGAATGCCATGGCCTTGCAAAACGCCTTAGAACAAACAGATGTGCCCACGCGTGTTTTGTCTGCTATTTCCATGCACCAGCTTGTAGAGCCTTATATAAAGCGTCGTGCTGTTAGGCATCTTGAAAAAAATCGCATAGTGATTTTTGCAGCGGGCACTGGAAACCCTTATTTTACGACGGATACAGCAGCATCTCTTCGTGCCATGGAAATGGACGTCGATGTTTTACTCAAAGCAACAAAAGTAGATGGTGTTTATGACAAAGACCCAAAAGTACATGCTGATGCCAAACGTTTTACAGAGCTGACTTTTTTAGATGTACTTAACAAGGGGTTGCAAGTCATGGATTCAACAGCCATATCGCTTTGTATGGATAATAAATTGCCAATTGTAGTTTTTAATCTTTTTGAAGAAAATAATATTAAAAACGTCATTTTAGGCAACACAATAGGAACAACCGTTTCTTAAAGACCAATTAAACTGGGGGAAATTATGATAGATGACATTATTTTAGAAACTAAAACAAATATGGATAAGGCGATAACAGCCTTACAACATAATTTATCAAAATTGCGAACAGGACGAGCATCACTTGTCATGTTAGATGGTATTAAAGTTGATTATTATGGTACGTTGACACCACTCAATCAGGTTGCGACTCTAGCCATTCCAGAAGCACGTATGATTACCATTCAGCCATGGGAATCCACAATAATTGGCGTCATAGAAAAATCTATAGAGAAGGCAAATATTGGCTTGAATCCTACCAATGATGGAAAACTCATTCGTCTTCCTATTCCTCAGTTAACAGAAGAAAGAAGAAAAGAAATTGTAAAGCAACTTAAGACTTTTGGTGAAGATTGTCGTGTTGCTATTCGTCAAGCGCGAAAAGAAGCAAATGATTTATTAAAGAAACTGAAAAAGGATTCTGATATTTCTGAAGATGATATGCACAAAGGAACTGATCAGGTTCAAAAAGTCACAGATGGATTTATTTCTAAAATTGATGAAACAGTGGCTACTAAAGAAGTAGAAATCATGACCCTTTAATTCGTTGACTGTTTTCCGTTTTCCGTTTTCCGTATATATTTCCTACGGTAACCGGTTACCGGATACCGGAAACCGAAGATGCAAGATATCATAAATCAAATAGACAAAACAGCTCTTCCCAAGCATATTGCCATTATCATGGATGGGAATGGTCGTTGGGCTAAAAATAAAGGATTGCCTCGTATAGAAGGGCACCAAAAGGGAGCTGATGTTGTTGAGGAAATCACAGAAGCGGCTCGTGAAACAGGCATAAAGTATCTAACGCTTTACGCCTTTTCAAAAGAAAACTGGAATAGACCGACTGATGAGACCAAGGCGCTCATGTTCTTATTGTTTGATTTTTTACAAAACAAAAAAATAAAAATGTTAAAAAATGGTATTCGTTTAAATGCCATTGGTGATCTTGGTCAGTTGCCTGAAGAGGTTTTAGCTTGTTTAAACCATACTATAAAAGAAACATCTGTGGGCAAAGAAATGGTTTTAACACTGGCTCTTAGTTATGGTGCTCGTGATGAAATTATTCGAGCGATTAAATCCGTAGCTGATGAACTTGCTTTGAAAAAAATATCTAGTGATCATCTAGATGAAACTTTGTTTTCGCAACACCTAGATACACATGATATGCCTGATCCTGATCTCATTATTCGCACATCGGGTGAAATGCGTATTAGTAATTTTCTTTTGTGGCAAGGAGCCTACTCTGAGTTTATTTTTATGAAGCCTTGTTGGCCAGAATTCTCACGCGAGTTATTTTTGCAATGTTTGATTGACTATCAAGCTCGTGAAAGACGTTTTGGCATGACAAGCGAACAACTAGACTGATGAGTTATGCTAATTGTGTCGTTTGTGTCTTTGCGCACAACGCACAACGCACAACGCAGTACGAATCATGGCCCGTTGGATAACAGGAATAATATTAGCGCTTGTTGCTGTAAGCACACTCTTGTTTGTTGACCCTTATTTAATAAAAAGTTTGGTTGTCTTGCTTTCCCTTTATGCGTCAACAGAGCTGTTATCTGTGACAATTAAGTTTTCTGCCGTGGGCAAAAAAGCTGTTGGTAGTGCGTTAACGGCATTGGGTGTTTGGATTAATTTGTTTTCACCAACCCTTCTCAATCTTTACATGTTTATTTTTGCTGTATTAGCTATTGGTTTTTGTCTAGAATTATTCGGTAGTACTCAATGTAGTGTACGGATTAAACAAACAGCTTTTTTTATCTTAAGTGTATTCTATGTGACTTTTTTATTTTCCATGATTGGTCTTTTGACAGAATTATCAAATTATAAGTTTTGGTTGTTTCTCACTTTAGTGGCCACACATTTGGGAGATACAGGCGCTTACATTTTTGGCAAACTTTTTGGAAAATATAAATTAGCCCCTACTTTATCACCTGGGAAAACAATAGAAGGTGTTATCGGGGGTGTTGTCTTTGGTATGGGCGGTGCTTACGTGGTTAAAATGATTTTCTATCCTTCCTTTCACCCCGTTCTTATATTAGTGTTGGGTGGACTCGTAGCTCTTGTGGGCGTTATTGGCGATCTTGCAGAGTCTCTTCTAAAACGCGGTTTTGGTGTAAAAGATATGGGCAACATGGTTCCAGGCCATGGTGGTATTCTTGATCGCATGGATTCTCTCATGTTTACAGCACCAGTAGTTTATTTTATTTCTTTTTGGATTTAAGGGGTTATTCATTGGTACAGTCTATCAAAAAAATCAGCATTCTTGGATCAACAGGGTCCATTGGCATCTCTACGTTAGATATTTGTCGGCAACATCCTGATCGTTTTGAGGTTGTTGGACTTGCCGCTGGGCGTAACATTGATTTACTCTTGCAACAGATAAGCGAATTTAAACCTAAAATCGTATCCATACACTCTGAGGAAGATTATCAGAATCTTTCATCAAAAATTCCCACAACAACAGAGATCGTTTTTGGTTCTTCTGGAACATGTGCTGTAGCAACACTATCTGAGTGTGATTTAGTGATTTCTGCTATTGTGGGAGCAGCTGGTTTGGCACCAACATTAGCAGCCATTGAAGAGGGTAAAGACATTGGTTTGGCTAATAAAGAGAGTATGGTGATTGCTGGCGAAATCATGTCTGAACGCGCGGCAAAAAATAATGTTAAGATTTTACCCGTTGATAGTGAGCACTCTGCAATTTTTCAGTGTTTGAATGGTGAAAATGTAAAAGATGTTAATAAAATTATTTTAACAGCTAGTGGTGGTCCCTTTCTCCATACAGCCCCAAATGAATTCGAGCATATTACTAAAGAACAGGCCTTAAAGCATCCTAACTGGGATATGGGTGCTAAGATCACAATTGATTCAGCCTCTATGATGAACAAAGGACTTGAAGTCATGGAAGCCCATTGGCTGTTTAATATGCCCATTGAAAAAATTGATGTTGTGGTACATCCGCAGAGCATAATACATTCTATGGTTGAGTTTGTTGATGCTTCTGTTGTGGCACAACTCGGTGAGCCAGATATGCGTGTACCGATTGCTTATGCCTTGAGTTATCCCAGACGCATGACAACACAAGTGACACCTTTGGACCTTACAAAACATCGCGAGCTTACTTTTTATAAACCTGATTTAGAAAAATTTAAGTGCTTAAAGTTAGCTTTTCAGGTAGCCAGTAAAGGGAAAACGTATGCCCCTGTTTTGAATGCTGCTAATGAAGTTGCGGTAGCTGCTTTTTTACAGGATCAGATTCGTTTTATACAAATTCCAGAACTTATTGATGTGTGTTTGCAGGCACATATGCCTATTTCTATTGATTCTATAGACACTATTCTTTCTGCTGATAGCTGGGCCCGTAAATTTGTAATAACTAGTATAGGAAATATATCATGATGACATTAATTATTTTTCTCGTTGCGTTAAGTATTTTGATTTTTGTGCATGAATGGGGTCATTTCATTGTTGCCAAATTATCTGGTATACGTGTGGACATTTTTTCTATTGGTTTTGGTCCAAAAATATTTGGATTTAAATGGCATGGAACAGAATATCGTTTTGCGCCATTTCCCTTTGGTGGGTATGTAAAGATTTATGGTCATGATCCTGTTGAAGAAGCTGAAGGTGATAAA
>JAHJDR010000419.1 GCA_018812345.1 bacterium
CAAGAAAACTGATTGGGAATCTCGGCAAGCACAAGTAACAATTACTGCGCGTTCAGATCAAGCAACAGATCGTGTGCTCACAACATTACCACTTTATCGTGAACGTCCTTTAGAATCGGTATCCAGTTCAGGTATTGTTGTTGATACGGCAACTGAGACCTTTGAAAAAACGAGTGATATGGTTGATGATTATGGCAGCTTGACTATTAATATGAATGCTTCTTTGCTCTCACGTCTTAAGGATAGAATTACACTATTGAGAGCATACCCCTATGATTGTCTCGAACAAAGGTTAAGCAAACTTTATCCGCTTATTCTTTTTCCCGCTGAGGATGATTATTTTACGGGAGATGATAAAGTTTCTGATGTGCGTTTTGAAAAGGTGCAGGCCTTTGTGGAACAGTTAAAAGTGGAACAGCAATATCAAGGTGGGTTTAGTTTTTGGCCAGGTGGAAAAGAGAGCCCTCAGCTGACGCTAGCCGTAGCAGAATTTCTTATTATGGCACAGTATACCGGCCAGGATGTGAAGGTTATTCTAGATAAAATTAATAAGCGTATTCGAGATGTCTACTTGAATAGTAAATCCTATTTTTTGCAAAGCTATAATGAGGTTTATTGTACGAAACTTACGGTACATGCCCTTTACGTGCTCTACAAACAAGAGGCTTCTCGCGACTCCTACTATGCGTCTTTACAGGATAAATTATTTAATTTAGATTTTATTTCCCAGTTGAGATTTGTGGAAATGATATTAGCAAAAACACCGGACAGCTCTCTTGGAAAAGAATGGTTACAGTTTATTGAAAACAAAATTCGTGTTAAAGGTGCTGAGGCTTATGTCGATTCAATGGCAGATACTTCAGGTTATTACTATGGGTATTCATCGAAGAGTCTTACAGCCCTTGTTTTACAAGGTGTTCTTACTGTCGATCCCGTACACCCCATGATATTTCCCTTGCTGAGAGGCTTGTTAAAGGAAAGGCGAACAGGTGGTTATGTATCAACAGTAGAGAGCCTTCAGGTACTTAAAGCCTTAAAAACTTACCAACATTATTTTCCTCATTCAAAAGAAGATGTGTTTGCTAGAATTGATATGAATGCAAAGGAATTGTTGATGGTTAAATTAACAAAACAAGAACCGCAAAAACAAATTCCACTACCCTTGGATAAAGGGTTACCTCGTAAGATGAACGTTACGATGAATAAGGTGGCTGGCCAAATGTTTTTCTATGACATGCAGCTTGACTATGCTTTGAAAGCATATCGTCCCTATGGCATTGAGCAGGGAATTACAATGACGCGTCAGTATTATGATTTAGAGGGAAAGAGTGTGCGGTTAGATAGATTAGAACAAGGCAAAACATACAAGGTTACTTTAAGTTTATATTTTGCAGATCCATTAGACTACTTGGTTATAGAAGAGCCTCTTGCTGCTGCCATAGAACCCATAAACTTTCATTTAAGCAATGTGAGACAGAGTTTAAGCCGGTATGATGATTCACAAAGAACACTATTTAAATGGTATTTGAATCACAGGGAATTTCATGACAAAAAAATAATTCTATTTGCGGATCATGTTCCTCGAGGTTTTTATGAATTTACATATTTTGTAAATGTTACAAATCGTGGAGATTATCTCCTGCCACCAGCAAAGGCATTTGAAATGTATGAACCGTCTGTATTTGGAACAACAGGGGCGGAGAGGGTAAGTGTACAATAGATCTTGAATAATGAATAACTAATTTCAATATCCAATAATGAATATCCAATATCCATGTAATAATATACTTGGATATTGATTATTTATTATTGGATATTGGTTATTGAAAAGACACGGATGAAACATTTTGGAACAATTCTGCTTACCCTTACAGCACTTACTTTTCTCCTCCTTACAACAAACATCCTCCCCACACCCAAAAGCCTAACCAATTACTACGGAGCTCATTCCCCAAAAATCATGAGTCGTGAAGGGGTTTTGCTTAGGGAACCTCTTTCCACAAAGGGGGGGCGACGTGATTGGGTTTCTTTTGAAGAATTGCCATTGGAATTTATATCATTATTAATCAATACAGAGGATAAACGTTTTTGGCATCATCCTGGTATTGATCCTTTTGCCAGCGCAAGGGCCTTGTGGCAGTTTACTCAGTCTGGAGAGGTCATCTCGGGAGCTTCCACAATTCCCATGCAATTAGCGCGCATGATCTTAAAGGGTAAAAGAACTCTGGGCAGTAAAGTGATAGAAATGTCTTATGCCTTGTATTTAGAATTGTCTTTATCCAAAAAAGAAATACTCGAGTATTATGTTAATTTATTACCCTTTAGTAATGAGCTCTATGGTTTGAAACAAGCAACGCGCGTGTATTTTAAGAAAGAACCAAAAGAATTATCATTAGGTGAAGCGGCTTATTTATTAGCGATCATACGAGCCCCTAGTTTTCACAACCCCTATAAAAATTCTCAACAAATTACGACTATACAGAAATCAATGTTAAACAAATATGCTGAACTGGTTACAACGCGTTCAGTTCATCAGGCATTGCGAGAAACCATTGTTATTTATCACCGAGAAAATGAATTTCAGGCGCCACATTTTACGGATTATGTTTATAAACAGTTACACCACAAAAACAGTAAAACATCACAGGTGAGAACGAGTTTAGATAAGGAGCTCAATGACTATGTTGCGTACATTGTGGATCAGAAAATTGCTCTTTTAAAAGAAAAAAATGTGACTCAGGCAGGTGTTTTGGTCATTCGCAATCAAACAGGGGAAATATTAGCCTATCTTGGTTCTCGAGATTATTGGGATGATCAGTATCAAGGTATGAATGATGCTGTACAACAGAAACGCCAACCTGGTTCAAGTTTGAAGCCCTTTACCTATGCCCAAGCACTTGAACAGGGAATCGCGCCATCACATATATTGCCCGATGTGTCCCGTGCGTTTACAAGTCAAGTCGGAAATTATATTCCCAAAAATTATGATCGTCGTTTTCATGGACCAGTCCTCATGCGTACAGCTTTAGCAAACTCACTGAATGTTCCGGCTGTTTCTCTTTTACAAGAAATTGGTGTTGATGCTTTGTTTGATCTCTTAAAAAAAATGAATTTCTCAGGACTGACAAATAGGCCATCTTATTATGGTTTAGGTCTTACTTTAGGAAATGTAGAATCAAATCTCATAGAACTTGTGCAGGCTTATTCTATTTTTGCGCGAAAGGGTTTGTATTGTGATGTGACTCCTTTCTACACAGGTGAGGATAACGTCTGTCATGCCCAAGAAGATAAACCTGTTATAACGGCAGACACTGTATTCATGGTTCGAGATTTTTTGTCAGATAGGCAAGCACGCCAACTTGCTTTTGGATCCTCAGGACCGCTCAACTTTGATTACCCTGTTATGGTAAAAACAGGCACATCGCAAAATCATCGTGATAATTGGACCATTGCTGTTACACCTGAATACACAGTTGGTGTTTGGGTGGGAAATTTTAATGGAGAACACATGCAAGGTGTGTCGGGCGTGTCTGGAGCAGCACCCATAGCGCACACGATTGTTGATTTTATGTATCAGCGAAAACCTTGGGCTCAATGGTTAGATAAGAGTGAAAAGAAGAAAGAAGCTGTGTGTGTGCTCTCAGGTCAGAAGCCCGGAAAATATTGTCCTGTGACTCAAGAAGAATTTGTTGATGAACATAAGCCTTTATCAGATTGTTCCGTGCATGTGAAGGGACGTGATCAACGCATTTATCTCAAACTTGGAAATCTTTATCGTCAATGGCAACAAGAGACAATGCCATGGACAATCGCCTCAACAAGGCAGTTAGCACCACAGGATGTTTCACCTAACCATGATAATAAAACACAGACATTGCATATTTTGTCTCCTCGCCACAATGATGTCTATAAAATAGATCCTTTTCGCCCACGTGAGGCTCAATATATCTCGCTTCTTTTGTCTCAAAACGAAGGGGTTGATGCGATTACATTGGATGGACAGGCGATCAGCTATGATCAAGCACAGAAAATATATCTTACACC
>JAHJDR010000420.1 GCA_018812345.1 bacterium
ACCAAGACAGTGCCAAAGCCTGTAACCAAAGGGGTTCGTAAAAAACTCAGTTTTAAAGAAAAATATGAGTTGGAACACATGGAAGATACTATTCACAAAGCTGAGGCAGAACTCAGTCACATCAAAGAAAAAATTCAAGATCCAAAAGTCATCGCAAACCCCATTGAGATGAAAGCTTTGTGCGAAAAGTTAAATGGGTTACAAGAAAAAGTCGATAAACTTTATGTGCGCTGGGATGAATTAGAAAATATTGTTTCTTAAAGAGTAATAAAACTTATTACGAAGCTCTTTTCCCGTACCTGTTGCGGCGCTTTTGTTGTTCACAACGCATTTGCCAGGGTGATTTTGGTCGACGATCATCCGAGCGATCACGATCAGAAAAATCAGAATTTCTATCATTTCGGCTTGTTCTATCAAAACTTCGATTTGATCTCCCATAAGAGTTGTTAGAACCATTGCGGCCTCTTTGTCCTCTTCTTTGAATGGGTTCGGCTTTGATGGAAGGATCTGGTTCATAGCCCTTAAGACTCATTTTAGGAATATTGGTATTCAACATTCTTTCAATATTTCTTAAAAAACCAATTTCATCGATGCATACGAGTGATAGAGCTTCGCCTTCATGGCCAGCTCTGCCAGTACGTCCAATGCGGTGCACATAATCTTCTGGTACATTGGGCATGTCAAAATTTACAACGTGAGGCAATTGTTGGATATCAAGACCACGTGCGGCAATATCGGTAGCCACAAGAACGCGTACGGCTTCTCTTTTAAACTGATCCAAAGCTTTTGTTCTGGCGGCTTGGGATTTATTGCCATGAATGGCTGTTGATCTGATTCCTTTTTTCGTGAGTTGTTCGGCAAGTTTGTTAGCACCACTTTTGGTACGCGTAAAAACAAGAACACGTTCCCATTTTTTTGTGTCAATGATGTGTGATAATAATTCTTGTTTACGTTTACGATCAACATGATGAACAACTTGGCTAACAAGTTCTGAAGCGGTGTTTTTGGCAGCCACCTCGATAACTGTGGGATTGTTTAACAAACCCATAGCCAGTTTTTTAATCTCATTTGAAAAAGTTGCTGAGAATAAAAGGTTTTGTCTCTTTTTAGGCAATAAGGAAATAATTCTTTTGATGTCTGGAAGAAAACCCATATCGAGCATGCGATCAGCTTCATCAAGAATCAAAATATCAACTCTCGAAAGATCAGCTGTATTACGGTTTACGTGATCTAACAAACGACCTGGCGTGGCCACAAGAATGTCTACACCGGATTGCAGTTTACGAACTTGAGCACTAATGCTAACACCACCAAAGACTACGGTAGAGCGTAATGGTAAGTTTCTACCATATGTTTCAACACTCTTACAAACTTGTGCCGCAAGTTCACGAGTGGGTGTAACAATAAGGGCTTTAATATGGCGTCTGCCATGGCCTTGTTGTCTTTCTTGCATAAGGCGTTGCAATAAAGGCAATGTAAAACCAGCTGTTTTACCTGTTCCTGTTTGTGCGGTTCCCATGATATCTTGTTTGTTTAATATTGAGGGAATAGCTTTTATTTGTATGGGTGTCGGGATACTATAGCCTTGTTTTTTAACAGTTCGTAGTAGTTCTTCCGATAAACCTAGATTTTCAAATGACATAATATATTTTTCTCCTATTCAGGTTTTAAAGGGACCTGATTAATGTATAAACTGCGCAGCGTTCCAAAAGTTTACAAAATAGTTCTGGCAGTTTCAGCTGCGAAAAAAATTGCTTGGTTTATGCCTTGGCAGAATTAAAAGGCAGCAAACTCAACTCAAACGAGCCCAGTTCGCATTTTATAGGAAGGGACTAGTAAGGTTATTTTGGATATAAGGCTCAAATCCTTAAAAGATAAGAGCGCGGCCGGGTTATAGCCTTATAATTTAATAGTAGCAACAGAAATATTACGTTGCGAAAAAATAATGACATATTTCTGCAATAATAACGAGGTGTTGGTGATTTGTTTTTCTTTCTTATGTGTTGAATGGCATCTCGCTATAATTTCTTAAAGGTTCCTGCCATATTATCATAGCGATAGATTGTACTAGTGGGTTTGTGTCGATAATCATTCCAGTTTGTTTTATCCCAGTTGGCTTCTTCAGCGAGTTTATCTTTGAGGACAACCCAAAAACAACCGGCACCAGTCATACAGTTGTCTCCTGGAGGAATGCCCGCATCCAAAGACATGGGATATTGTCTGGGAGTGATCCCCAGTTCATATTGTACGCCATACATTTGGATAGCGCTTTGAACAGAACCAACAAGTCCATCTCGTGCCGCGGCCTGCGCTTCATTTGTTAAGCTAAAGATTTTAGGCATGGCAGTCACTGCCAAAATGGCAAGGATGGCCAGTACGAGAATGAGCTCAATCAAGGTGAAGCCCTTATTGTTATGAGTGAGTGTCATTTTTTAGTATCCCCCCCCTATATATCCAATCTTTATTATAGGATAAATAAGGCATAATTACAACAGAGTAAACATATAACATCTCTTAACATTAGCATACAACAGGATGCTAAAAATGGCCACTAAGTATTCTACGTGGCGACTTACCAAGAAGAGTTTTAACTGACTTGTACTGAATAAAACAAAACATGCCAGCAAGACTTGTAAAGAGTATGTCGATCATGTTGATCTTGCTGGCATGCTGGAAAACTATTCAGTGACACTCACGGTTACACTAGGTGTTGTTGGCAAAAAGGCAGTGTCAACAAACAGGTCAAAAGAACCGGCTGTATTAGGATCATCGTCATCTTCGCTGCCTTCTTCACACTGATCAGATATAGCGCCAACACAAGGATTGTTTGTTGCGATAGGTCCATCAGCACCATCAGTCCATTCAAACGTATCTGTGATATCAAAAACAGAGTTCACTTCATAATCGATAGAAGGCGAAAATGTTTGCAGTTCTGTAAAAGGTAATATGGGCGCAAAATAACCTTCTACTGCATAGAAAACACCATCTGTATATTCGTTTTCGCAACTTCCAGCACCCCCTCCAGAGGCAAAACACACGTTTTCATTAACAAAGTGTTCATCATTATAATCACTGTAATCAGCAGGACGTGAAGATTCTTCTGTTACAGTATCTTCAGCAGTGACACCTCCAATAAAGCCAAAGACGCCGTCACCATCTAGGTCAATCAGGTAATCGCCCTTAATGGCTTCTTCGTGACCACAACGTTTTTCCATCGTTTCAGCATCTAATTCAGTATCTGGTGCTATACAAATGCGATAGGTAACACCTTGTAGGTCTGTCATAACAGTATCAGCATCGGGATCTGAGGCTGAAGGAAAAGATTGTTGTATATAACTTGAAACAATTTGAAGGCCACCAGCTGTCGCCGAGCTTGTCAACGCTTCTAGCTTGCCTGTAAAATCGGATTTTGTTGTGGTTATTTCAAAATCTATTTGATTGCCTTCATAAAGCGTAACTCTTTCTATCGAATCAAGATCTTCAGACGTACAAATTACAGAGGCACCGGTAGCATCTTTACAGTCATTTAAATAAATAGCGAGTACGCCTAATCCATAGCCAACGGGTGTTGCACGACATTGTTGCGTTTCAGCACCGCCAGCATTTTCACCGGCTTCACGGCAATTATCCATGGGAGTTACTGTTGCACTAATTCCTGGCGCAAAGTTTAATGAACTACTTGATGACGTTGTTGTCGAAAAAGTAAGTTCTAAACCTGAGTCTGAGTCTGAATCTGTTCCAGATGAGGTTGTGGATCCGCAGTTAATTAAGAGACTGGTAAGACATAGAAAAAATAAGATAATATAAGATTTATTAAAAGACATGATTCCCCCTTCAAAATTAAATTAAAAGTGACTTTTATTATAACGCATCATTTGGCTGTTGAAAAGAAATCATTATGATGAGAAACTTTAGTTTAAAAAAATACTAATAAAACAGATGCTTATGGACTAGATCTTTAATGAATAGAAGGCGCTTTCTTCAGAACTCTCATCTTTAAACACAAGATAAATTGTAACTGTATTTGTTTCTGAGATGGAATGAGAAATTTCCTCAAGAAAGTCAGCATTCCAACTGCCTTTGATAACAGCCACTTCAATCATGTCTCTGGGAATATCAGCTTCTTTAATATTATATGATGTGATGACGTCTGAGGGAAGACTTTCGTAAATGGCGTTAATGATATCTGTAACAGACGTATTATAATAAGCTCTTTCATCTGGATCTTCGCAAAAAGCATCCTGACTGTGAATCCGGCCAAACCATGTTGTGGGATCGCATGCCAAAAGATGGTTTTGTGGATCTTTATTATGTTCCCTGATTTTGGTGAGATATTGGCTTAAGGCTTCATCTCGCTTTCCAATAAAAACATCAAAATTATCACGACCTGTTACAACGCTATTTTCATAGGTATGTTCAATGATCTTATCTACTTTAAGACGAAGGGCACGATCTTGAACTGACATTTGAATGAAAGCTTCTTGTTCCTCTGGAGTCATTCCAGACAGTTCAACATCAAACCTGAAAGGGGCGTGCGGACGAAAGGAATCATTCATAACGATATCAGCAAGCTCCTCAGCAGTGTAGGCTTTATTTGTGGGTAACCAAACTCCCATACATATAGTGTACATGAAATCTATTCGTCTGGAAAGTGGTGATTTTATAAAGATATTTTGACCCTAAGGGTCTTAATAGATTATAAAGCAACGAGATTATATGGAAATTTCTCATGAGAAACATATTTACGATGTGATTATTATTGGTGCGGGTGCTTCTGGTTTGATGGCAGCCCTGTCCGCAGCAAAAAGAAATTATTCTATATTGATAGTGGATAAAAACAGGAAGGTTGGACAAAAAATTCTTATTTCAGGTGGGGGACGGTGTAATTTTACAAATCTTAATGTTGCTACTGAAAATTACGTATCTGAACAACCTCGTTTTTGTATGCCTGCTCTCAAAGCTTTTACCAATCAAGATTTTATTAACTGGTTAGAAGAAGCCTCTATAGCCTATGACGAAAAAGAAAATGGACAATTGTTTTGTAAGACGTCTTCTAAAGTAATTGTGAATACATTTCTTGAAGAGCTTCAAAAGAGAGGTGTTTCTATCAAAACAAATTGTGCGATAACCTCTATTAAAAAAGAAAAGGATGCTCAGTTTGCGATCACAACAAACGAGGCCGTTATAAAAAGTCATAATGTGATTATTGCAACAGGAGGGCTGTCTTATCCTTTATTTGGCGCTACAGATTTTGGTTATGAGGTGGCTAAGCAATTTGGACATCGCATTACAGATATTGTTCCAGCACTAGATTCTTTTCTCTGGCCAGAAAAAGAAAATGATATATTTTCATCTCTGAGTGGTCGCTCAATGTCTGTGGTCGTAAAAATTCAAAATAAAAAAATCACAGGAGATCTTCTCTTTACACACCGTGGATTAAGTGGCCCAGCCATATTAAAGGCAAGTCTCTATTGGAACTCTGGCCAACAAATTCAAATTGATTATTTGCCTCATATCTCTGATTTTCTGACATGGTTTCATGAAATACGTCAGGAGCACACAAAGAAAACATTATTTAAGACATTATCACTCATTTTGCCGGATAAAGTAGTTCAGTCTTTTTGTCTTTTTGCGGGTGTTACTAATCAAAAGATTTCAGAGGTTTCTAAAAAAGATGTTCTCAAATTGAAAAGCGTTTTTAAAGAGTTTGTTTTTGTGCCGCGCAAAACATCAGGATACAGTACCGCTGAAGTGACCAGAGGTGGTGTGGCTACAAAAGATATTTGTGCCAAAACCATGGAATCAAAAATTGTTCCTGGGTTATTCTTTACAGGCGAAGTATTAGATGTGACTGGTAGCTTGGGCGGCTATAATCTTCAATGGGCCTGGTCTTCAGGCTGGGTCGCTGGGCAAAGTATCGTACATCTTCCACAGATAATAAATACAGGGAAAAATGAGTAACTCCATGAGAAAAGAGGTGAAAATGCCACCAACCATGGGAGCGGCAATGCGTTTAGCCACGTCAGCACCAGCCTCTGAGGACGCTGCCCACATGATAGGAAGAAGACCAATGAAGGTTGTGGCCACAGCCATGATTTTTGGTCTGACGCGTTGAACAGCGCCTTCCATAATAGCGGCTCTT
The DNA here is from genome assembly GCA_018812345.1 of bacterium. GTDB lineage: Bacteria > UBA10199 > UBA10199 > UBA10199 > JADGCS01 > JAHJDR01. The sequence goes on from JAHJDR010000420.1 coordinate 6,143, forward strand.
AGGTTTGTTGGGGTAAGTGTTGTGCCCGCTTTTTTTAATTTCTCAAAGGCGAGATCTAAATACAATAACATAATCACGCCAGTTTCCGCACTAATGCCAGCCAGGGCAATGATGCCCACCCAAACAGCAATGCTCAAGTTATACTGTAGAAAGTAGAGTAACCAAAAAGCGCCCACTAAAGAAAAAGGAACAGCGAGGAGAACGATGGCTGTTTTTGTCCATGATTTTGTGTTGTAATATAAGAGAAGTAAAATAAGAAGGAGCGTGAGTGGGATCACGAGCATCATGCGTTTTTTAGCTCGTCTTAAAAATTCATACTGCCCACTAATTTTATACGTATACCCATCTGTAAAAAGGTTTGATGAGATAAGCCATTCATCAAGTTTTTCTACATAGTCCACCATGTCTGTGTCATTATTGAGATCAACATAAACCCAAGATGTTAAAAGACCATTTTCATCTTTGATAACAGGTGGGCCATTATTAATGCTAATAGACGCAATTTCCATGAGGGGGATTTGTTTATCTTTGGAAATGGTTACAAGGGATCTTTTGAGTTTTTCCAGATCAGACCGATAATCTGGCATGTATCTGATGTTAACAGGATAGCGGGCTCGTCCATCAATAAGCGTTGTGACATTCATGCCACCAATCACACCCTCTATGAGTTGGTTGGCATCTTCAACGGCAATACCGTAAGCAGCGAGTTGTTCACGAATGAGTTTGATGTCTACATAGTAACCACCCAAACTTCTTTCAGCAATTACAGAACGTGTGCCTGGAAAATCTTGTAGGGAGCTTTCAATTTTTACAGCAATGTCTTCAATTTTACCAAGATCATCACCAAAAACTTTAATGCCAATGGGCGTTCTGATGCCTGTGGTGAGCATGTCTATTCTGGTTTTAATGGGAAATACCCACGCATTTGTTGTGCCTGGAAGCTGTACGGCTTCATCTAAGGCGTCTATAAGCTCTTGCCATGTTTTTGATTTTTGTTCTGGCCAAACAAGGCCCAGTGCTGACTTGAGAAAACGCGGAGCCCAAGATGAGTACCATCTTTTGTGAAAAGATTTAGGCCACTTGTCTTGTTGTTTAAGTTGAATGACTGTTTCCACCATGGATAGTGGTGCTGGATCTGTGGCTGTATTCGCTCGGCCAATTTTACCATGTACCGTTTCGACTTCTTCAAACTGCATGATGAGCTTGTCTTGTTGCTGCATCCATTCACGTGCTTTATTAATTGATATGCCTGGGAGTGTTGTGGGCATATACATTATATCACCCTCGTTGAGTGTTGGCATGAACTCTTGTCCCAGGTTTTTATAAGCAACGCCAGATGAGAGCACTAATAATAAGGCTATGAGAAGCGCTTTTTTCCGGTGATTGAGTGTAAACGTTAAAATGGGATTATATAATTTATATAAGAATTTACTTACGGGATGTTTTTCTTCTGCATAAATATTACCATTCCAAAAAAAGTTTACGAATTTATTAAGAAAATTATTTTTGATATTTAGAGATTTTGATTGTTTTAAAAAGAATTGGATTAAGAGAGGTGCCAACGTGATGGCTAGTATAGCAGCAAAAAACATGGAGAAGTTTTTTGTAAAAGCCAGAGGTTTAAAAAGACGTCCTTCTTGTCCTTGTAAAGTAAAGATGGGCATGAAGGAAACAGCAATTACTAAAAGAGAAAAGAAGATAGGGCGTCCCACTTCTTGTGAGGACTTAATGAGGAGTGCAGAAAGGTTCTCTTTTTCGCCGTTTTCCCGCCACTGTTCTATGTGTTTGTGTGCATTTTCTATTAAGATGATGGCAGCATCCACCATGGCACCAATGGCAATGGCAATACCTCCTAAAGACATGATGTTTGAAGACACGCCAAAATAATACATGGGAATGTAGGCAAAAATAACAGCAATGGGTAGGGTGATAATAGGAACAAGTGCTGATTTAAAATGAAACAGAAAAAACAAGATGACCAGAGCTACAACCAACATTTCTTCAATGAGTTTTGTGGTGAGAGTGCTCACAGAGTTTCCAATAATTTTGGAACGGTCATAAGTGGTGACAATTTTTGTTCCCTTAGGAAGTGTTGGTTCAACACTTTTAAGAACTTTTTTAATTTTACTAATAACAGAGTAAGCATCTTCACCGTAGCGCATCACGACAATGCCTGAAACGACCTCGCCCTTGCCGTTAAAATCAGCTGCACCGCGCCGTATGTCTGGACCTAAAACCACATTAGCAACATGTTTTACCATAACAGGATCACCAGAATCTGTCGCTGTTAAGGTAATGTTCTCTATATCTGTTATGTTTTTAAGATAACCAACGCCTCTAATAAAATATTCTCTTTCACCCAGTTCAAGAATGCGTCCTCCCACATCACGGTTGGAGTTCTTAACCTGTTGTATGATTTTCTGAATCGTGATGCCATATTGAGCCAATGCATTGGGATCGACTTGAATTTGAAACTGTTTTACAAAGCCGCCCACAGTAGCCACTTCAGCAACACCATCAACGGCTTCTAAAAGATAGCGTAGTTTCCAGTCTTGAAAGCTGCGTAAATCTTCAATAGAGTTTTGTCCTGATTCATCAACGAGCGCGTATTCAAAAACCCAGCCCACACCAGATGCATCAGGTCCAAGAACAGGGTTTACGCCTTCTGGGAGTTGATTACTAATTTTGCTCAAGTACTCAAGCGTTCTCGATCTGGCCCAGTATAAATCAGTTCCTTCTTCATACAATAAATACACAAAACTCAAACCAAACATGGAATAACCGCGAGCTGTTTTAACTTTTGGTGCTGCGATCATGGAAGACACAATGGGATATGTTATTTGATCTTCAATAATATCAGGAGAGCGTCCTTTCCATTCGGTGAAAACAATGACTTGTGGGTCAGATAGATCAGGAATGGCATCTAAGGGAATATTTTGAATACAATAAAGGCCCCAACCAATGCCGAGCAGTGTTAAGAGAACAACAATGAAGGGCTGTTTGATACTAAAAGAAATAATTTTATCGATCATGATAACTCCATCTTTTAGTGGTTGTGGCCACTCATGCCACCCATTTTAATTTGGGTTTCTGAATCAATAAGAAACGTGCCATTAGAAACAATAAGCTGTCCTTGGGTTACCCCAGATAAAATTTCATAAAAATTTCCCGCTTGTTCGCCTAGTTCAACAACAGTGGGCATAAAGTGCCCTGGTTTTGACTGCACGTAGACCATGTTGTGATCACCATTAAATAAAATAGCTTCTTTTGTGATGCTGAGTTTATTTCCTAAGGGAATTTTTATTTGAAAACGTACAAAAGTATTGAGTTTTAGGTTAAGATATTTACTTGATTCAATGAGGATTCTGATGGAGTGTGTGCTCAAATTTGCCATTGTACTTATAGCCATGACCTTGCCAGTATCTAGATAGCGTCCTTTTTGATCTAATATGGCCACGTCTTGTCCTTCTTTGATTAAGGAGATGTCTGATTGATAAATATAGGCTTCAAAAAAACTTGGTCCTTCTTTTTGTTCTAGGTGCAAACTCAGGTCAGCTTGTTTTTTTTCTTTGAGAAGGGCTATCCATTCTTTTGATAAGCCCATATACTCCAGTTTAAGCTCAGCAGATTTCATCAGAGAAGTGTCTCCGAGTTTCACGGCTTGAATATATTCATTTTGAGCAACCCAGAGTTTAGCATCATGGGCCACTTTGCCATGTGTGCTAATGGCTTTTACAAGATTTCTTGTTTGTGCTTTTTCTGTTTTAACACCAATGAGTTGTGTGAATTCTGGATCAATCTTTGTGGCGAATTCAGGACTTTTTTTTTCTGTCTTTTGCAATACAAGGTTCATGTTGCAAATGGGACACTGACCAGGTTCGTGTTCTTTAACTTCTGGATGCATGGGGCAGGTATATATCTGATCTGCCTGTGTGTGCGTGTCATGCACCGCAATAAGATCCATGCCACAAATGGGGCACTGCCCTGGATTGTTCTCATGGATTTGTGGGTGCATGGGACATGTGTAGTGTGAAATATTCTTGTCAGAAGAGTTTGAACTGCAGGCAACCCCTATGGGTATAATGATTGCCATAAAAAGAATAATAATTAGAAAATTTTTCATAAAACACTCCCATGTTTTAACTTGTATTTAAAAGGGTTTGCCAACAGCTCTTTCTAATATGGCGACTTTGATGGCGTAATCATAACGATGACGAAGTAGCGTGAGTTCATGTTGAAATTTGGCTAGCTGACTGCTGATGAGACTCATGTAATCAGCTTCACTAGCCTCATAAGATGTTAACGACGCGTCCACAGTTGTTTTTGATTCAGGTAGAAGTTTTGTTTGATAGAGATGAATTTGAGATTTTAACATTTGTACATCATGATAAGCTTTGGAAACTTGATAGATAACTTCTTGTTCAATGGCCTGCTTTTTATTTTCTGATGCCAGAACCTTATGTTTGTTTTCAGCGATTTGTTTGGCATGTTTGGGCAGTGTCCACAAAAAAGGCATGTTGATTGAGACACCTGCTGATAAAAAATCTTCTCCGCTGACAGGGTCGCCAACGACAGCATCACGAATGCGATAACCCACACTAAAATCAAAGTTAGGTAAAAGTTCTTGTTTTGCGAGGCTGTGCTGGTAGCGTGTTTCCATTATTTCATAGTCAGTAATCTTAAGCCACGGCCTGTGTATTGTTGCCGTGTTTTGAAGGTTTGTAAGTGACTGTGTGAGTTGCGGCGTTGTTGACGAGCCTTTTAATTTGAGGGGTGTATTTGTTTCACGGGCTAGTAATGTTGTGAGTCGTGCTAAAAGAATTTCTTTTAGTTTTGTAAGTTGAATAATTGTGTCTTGAATTTTATCTGATTCGAGTTTTGTTTTAAGCACATCTTGTTGTGGGGTTGTCCCCGTTGCGTAGCGAGCTTCTAATATGCTTGCCAACGCATCTAAGCGTCTTTTGTTTTTATGGTTAATGGCAATGGCATTGGTTGTGTAGGCATATTCATAATAGATTTGCTTGAAGTGCGAAACGAGTTGATTGAGTTTTTCTAAATAAGCAAAATTCATTTGGTCTTTTTGTGATCGGGCTATTTTCTTTTTGGTGCCCAGTTTTGTGGGAAACGGGATGTTTTGTCTTAAATACAATTGCATGCCAGTCATAGGCGTTCGTTGCATGGAGGCATTGTCGCGGGGAATGTTTGAGGCCTCAAAGCCAAAGCGTGGGTCGTCAATCCAAGCCGCCTGAGATACCATATCATTGGCAGCATTAATTTTTTGAACAAGGCTTTTGAGTTCTGGATTGTTGTTGAGAAGTTCTTCGATAAGTGTGGTGAGCTCTTTGTTGGTGTTTGTGTTTGATTTTGCCACAGATATGTCGACGTTAAAAACAAGAATCAGAAGGAGGCTAATAATGAAAATATATTTATTCATAAATAAGCTATTATTGAGACAAAAATGATGTTTTATATATAGTACAGTCTCAATAATAGGTCACGTGCTTAATTTAGCGCTTAAAAAGATCAACAAGTTCAGAAATTTTATCTTCTGAATCTTTTTTGCTTTTTGATTCAAAGGCTTGGGCCACACAATGCTTGAGATGACTTTCCAGCAGCTTGGCTTCTAAAGCGCGAACAGCAGCAGCAACAGCGCGCGTTTGAATCATTATTTCAGGACAATAACGTCTGTCTGCGATCATTTTTTTAATGCCTTCTAGCTGGCCTTGTAACCTATTGATTCTATTTAGTTCTTTGCTATGGTCTGGATGGCACTTCTTACACGCGTCTTTCATAAATATTCCTCTCTTGGGCCTATAAAATACCCTATAGGGGTATAATACCCTGTGGGGGTATTATAGTCAAGATAAAAGAATCCGGAAGGGACTAAGAAAATCTAGGCAAAAGCAGTAATTTATTTTTTGATTATGAGCCCTATAAGTTGTTTGCAGAGCTGTTCGACTAATTTGATGGTAATTTTCTGATTAATATCAGGGTTGGCCAGGCCAAAGATTGTTTTCTTTATGACGTCTTCGCGTTCTTGTTCATAAGCAATGTCTTCACGATATTCGATTGTTTCAGCCCAGAATTGAATATCCTCATCAGTAATTTTATCTTTGAGGTATAAATCCAAAACGGCTTGAATATCAGAAATTTCTAATAAGGCGAGTTCTTTGTCACTATCCCCTTCAAATAAACGGAGTTGTTTGGCCAAAATTTTTGGATGATGCTCATAGGCTATTAAGGCATTGAGTATTTTTTTTCGTGCAAAAATCTTAAATTGTGGATCGCAACAGCCAATAGTTTTAAGATTCTCTCTTGCCTGATTAAGTGACACATCATTAGTACCACCTGTATAATCAGGATCTTTGGCTTGTATGTTATCATCTTCCCAAAAACAAAGAGGGCAGATTTCAAAAGTGCCAGGAGCTTTTTCATCAAGGGTTTTATTTTCACAGCAAGGACAAGGATATTTTTCTTTTGCAGATGTCATTGGGTATTATTTTATATGAAAAGTTTATGATAATCAATGAGGCACTATTCTTTAAAGGGGACATAAAAATACTCATGAGCTCCTATGGAACCTGCCGTTGAATCCCAATTTTTATGTGTGCGATACATGTTAAGGACAACACCTTTTTCACCTGTTTCTTTTAATTCCTTTAAGGTGGACAGCAATTCTTCCAGGTTTGAAATAGGTTTGCCATTTACTTGTTCAATTATCAAATTATCTAAATTTGTAGAAATGCTTGATGTGTCGATGACAACAAGGGCGCCTTGCACTGTTTCTGGGATGTTGTGTGTCTCACGAACAAAATTTGTGAGATCTTGACAATACAATCCTAAGTTTGTTTCTTGCGTGTTTGAAGGTGTGAAAGTTTCAGCTTGAGCTATAATCAAAACTTCAAAAACACCTTTCTCTGTATCAGAAGGTCTAAACATGGTGAGTTTTGATTGCTCCCCTTCGTCCATTTCTCTCATAACCTGAGTGACTTTTGTTATGTGGTCATCATCCATAATAGCCGTTACAGATTGGTCGCCATCTATTGCGAGGATTACATCTCCCGGTTGTAGGCCCGCATTTTCTGCTGCTGAGTTGGCAGACACTTTTGTTATTTGTACGCCCACATTATTCCATTCAGCGGGCAGCATGGCCACACGTTCTTCTGGTGATAGCTTTTTAAAGGAGGTGCCCCAAGAGCCATAGTGCACATTATCTGCTAATATCATTTCAGCAGATTTCATGGCTCGTTCAACAGGAATAATGATGAGATCTTGAAACATTGTTTTTTGTGGGATGTCAGTTGGAATTATTTGTACAACAACGCCAATCATTTTGCCACTCACATCAAAAGCTGGCCCACCACTATTTCCATAAATGCCTATGGGGTCAACGCGAATAAAGGGAAAGTCACCATTACCACCATAATAGTTTTCATCTCTTACTGTACCAAAGGCTGGTCTTAATCCTTCGCCCAAAGAATTTCCAAAAATAAAGACCTGACTCATTAAAGGTTTTAAATCTTGTGTTGTTCCTATTTCGGGAACAACGAGATCAAGTTCGCTGTTGAATTTAAGCAAGGCAATATCAAGAAGAGGGTCTGTGCCAACCAATGTAACGTCTGAAAACGTAAGACTTTCATCTTCTGTTGCAAGAGAATAGGATGTCTCAAAAGATTCATCCAATGTGATTTGCGAGGCATAAGTGGCATCGGCAACATGGGCATTTGTGATCACAGTATAGGTAAATCCACCTTCTGGATTTGTTTTTTTGGAAATTAAGCTTCCAGAGCCCTCCACATTTCCATCAGGTATATTATTGACTCGAATAGCAAATACACTGTGTTGATAGCGAGCAATATGTCCTAGGATTTGTTCTTCAATGCCCGTTAAGTTTTGAGCCTCTTTTCCATTGATTGTCAGAACTTCTGTTTTGGGATTTATAACAAGATCTAGTGAGAGAAAGTCTTTGTCGATTTGACCATCTAAATTAATGTCGCGAGCGACAAGATTTTCATAAACTTGTATTAGAATATCATCTGTTTTGGCAAATATTTTAATTTCTGGGGTTGCTTCAAGAGCCAACTCAATGCCAATTTTCTGTCTTTTTCTTTTTGGAAATTCTAAATCAGCATCTGTAATTTCTACAGGGAGTGTTTGTTTGGTTGTTTTAGTTTCCTCTGTGATGACTTCATTATTGTCATCTGATCGACGAGCAATTTCTTGCAAAAACTCATATGTATCCTGTTGTTTTGTGGCATCTAGTATAAATGTTTGTGTTGATGCTATATTTGTCATGTTTCCTCCAAATAATAATATTCCCCATACCCTACTCGAACACGATCGACAGAGGTCAGCAGAAGTTGCGTGATTTTCTATCAATTTTATAAAATAGGTCTTTTTTGACCATTTTTTGATGGCTGCTTTTTGAAGGCAACAACTCTTTAATCTGTAAAGTTTAAAACAAAACCCTTATGCCGTATGATAAAGTGTGTGAAAAGTGAGGTTTCTGTCAGGATTGCCAACAAGATCAGACAAATCTAAGTTGAGTGCTTCTGCTACAAGCTCCACAAATCTTTTATTACTAATCGGGATGTCTTTTCCAGGGAAGTTGGGTGCATTTTGTATGCGTAGCTCTTTTGTGAGTGGGGGAATCTTTAAATCCTGAATTTCTTGTTGCAAGCGCTCAATGACTTTTACAATAGCTTGAGGATCTGTGTAGCCAAAAGGACGAGCCACATCGTGCTCATGTTTTAATCCAAACCAAATATAATTGAACAACCCAAGAAAACCCAATGAAGAGTATGGATTTATTATGGCAGATTTTTTATCGCTAACAAGCGTGCCTACAGAGTCCATCATAATATCAAATAACCAATCTAATCTATCGTGGTTATTATAATGAATTCGTTTATAAGAAGCTTTTATCCAGGAAGCGAGCATTTCATTTACAGACATGCTGAGGTGTCGTGCAATATCTGTTGCATAGAGAATGTGATGACCCATTTCATGTGTGAGTAGTTCTTTCACAATAAAATGATCAAAAGCACCTTGTTCAGGGAAGTTTCTCAGAAAGCCATCATAGGTTTCTGGTTCTTGTGGTTCTTCAAGATCCTTTGATAATTTATTAATTTGAACAGGTGTTAAGTCTTGAGACAAAAAAGGTCTAAAAAAACGCTGAAAATAATGATACCCACTTTCTGGAAGTATGATTTGGCCGACTTGCCAGTGAGCCAAAGGGTAAGCTACTCTTGGTCTGTCCCAACGCTTTTCATCTCTTATATCTATCTGAAGATGTGGCTTTGTATTATCTTCAATCTGAAATTTGTTTGTCATCCAGATTGACATGCCAGCAACGCAACTTTGAACCTGTTGTTGTGCTAGCGAACCAGAGGAACCTAAGTCCACGACATGGATTTGTGGCGTAAAGCCTGTTGTAAATAAAGGAGATGACATCATGTTAACTTTCTGTGCTCCAAGGCAACCCAAGATTTATTTAAATTAGACACCTATAATCATACCTACCATCGCCAATGCTGGGTGAAAAGTTGTGTTAAAAAATAGTGTTATTAATTTTGAAGTCCCAAAAATGAGACTGTGAATGGGATTGGGACAGAGATTTTACTGCAAAAACAGTGTAGCTTATTGAAATTATAGAAGGACAAAGTTGGCCTGATAAAAATCTAATGACCAATAGTGTTTATTAATTGCTCTGGTGTCATGTCAGGGTTAGCAACAAGTTCGTCACCAAGAATACCTGTAGCAGCGTGCATTTTTTCATGGTTTCGTGTTAGCGTTAAAGCAAGAATTTGCATGGCAGCGAAAATAACATTTCCTTTTACATAAAAGGGCAAATCCAATGAAGCAAAGACGAGTTCTTTAAACATTTCTGCGATATTTATTCTTGTATCACCTTCAATACGCAGGCCCCAGTTTTGCACCAGCATGGCCACTTTGGCCCCGTGCTCAGGATCTTGGAGCATGAGTTTTTTCAATTCATAGTAAAGTAACGCAATTGAAGTTGATTGCCATTGATCTGGTCTGTGTTTTAGGCTGTGCAATATCTCTTCTGGAGAAAGAACGCGTTCAAATTCAGGAATGTCTTTATTAAAGATAGGCATTTGCCTGTCTCTGAGTTGTGATATTTCTTTATACATACCTCCTAGAGCGGAATGATCAATATGGTAACGAGATTTCAGAAATAGCGTGTTTTCTTTTGCTTGTTGGAATGTATATTCAAAACTATCTATGAAGGCTATTTGAGCTGGATCTTTATCCAGGGATGTTTTTTTGAATCCACCCATGAGACCTAGGACATGAATGGCAGCAGCAATCATCTTCTTGTCTGTAATGCCAAGCTCTTGACACGTGTGTTCTTGGATTTCGCAAAATTCTGATAAAGACATGTCTTGTTGATGAAGCAAATATTCTCCAATGGCATTACCTAACGATTGTGTAAGTTTGAGCACTGTCTCAATATTTTCAGGATCTGTTTTGGAAAACTCTAAAGCGATTTCATAGGCAGCATGATAATCACTAACAAAGGCCCAGTTTTCAGGTTTTGAGCGGATTGTATCTATGAGAGGTATTTTAATTTTTGGTATAACAGATACTGGTTCAGCTCGCTTCTCTGGCTGAGTGTTTTGTGTTACGGGTTTCCCTTGAATGGGTAGCATCGGAGTGCTATTGGGAGTTCTTTTATCAAGCATTCTAATTCCCATAACAATAGCTGTGGCTGTGGCTGCGGCAAAAATAGGGCCTGCAATAAAGGCTGAAGGCCAGGCGGCAAAGTCTGGTTTTTGAGGTTCAACAATTACCTTTGATTCCGTTTGTGTTGTAAAATCCCCTATGTCTTGAAATTGTCTGGGAAGCACATCAGGTAGAGAAGGGAGTAGGGTTAATTCTTGTGTCCCATTTCCAGGACTCACAACAGCTCTTAAGTTATTTACATCAAAGGACATGGGGAGTTGTGCGGGAAGCAAACTTAAACTAACATTCATAGAAACCTCATAAAGATGTTTTTAGTACAGATTGTTTCGTCAAAAGGAAACTAAGGTTTCGAAATTCATGAAAAAAGTGGACACATTTGTGTCCGGGGTTTTACGCCGTCATTGCGAGTCCGCTTTTGCGGGCGTGGCAATCCAGGAAGATTCAGATTGTCTGGATCGCCGCGCTTTGCTCGCGATGACGATTACAGGCTTGAACAAGTTGATCACAAAGAGCATCAATATCTTCTTGCAGGTGAGCTGCAGAGAGAGCCAGGCGCAATTGCCCAGGGCTGTCTTTATGAGGGTAGCGGATAAAGGGCAGGTAAATTCCTTCTCTTAAAAGATCATCAGAGAGTTTTTTTGCATCAACATCTTGGGGTGGCTTTATGGAGAGAATGGGAGTGCCATAAAACGTTGTTTCAAATCCCAAATCATTAAGTCTTGTTGCCAGATATTTTGCATTGTGAAGCAGCGCTCTCCTCAAATCACTGCCACGTGATAGCAGCAGTGCTATGCTAGCAATAGAAGCTGCTGCCACAGGTGGTGGCAAAGGCGTTGATGCGCGGTATGTAGTGGTGTCTCGTAGCTGTTGGCAAAGCTCTTTGGAGCCTGCAATAAAGCCACCAAAACTACCTAAGGCTTTACTCATTGTACCTGTTTGAAAAACTTGGTCTGATCGAATACCAAAATGTTCTACAGTGCCTTTGCCCCGCAAGCCTAACACAAAAACTCCATGGCAATCATCCACAACAAGTCTTAATCCAGGTCGCTGTCTCATGAGTTGATAGAGTTGATCCAAAGGGGCAATTCTGCCCGTAAGCGCATTCACACCATTAATGAGAATAAGACCATGATCAATACCTTGCAACTGATGTTCCAAGTCAGTCAGATCATCTTGTGAAAAAAATTGAGTGCGAATATTTTTTGGAACAGATTCTAGAAGTGTTGGGTGTGCTGTTTGCTCGCAAAAAACAACATCATTAAAGTTTGTAATACCATTGAGCAGAATCCGATTCGCATCACCACCAGAACCACAAATAACAGCATCTTTAGTTCCCATATATAAAGCCAGACTTCTTTCCAGCATGATATGGGGTTTGGCAGTGCCTGTTGTGATGCGAGAGGCGGCTACAGATGTGCCATATTTTAATGCAGCATAGCCTGCTGCCATGCGTGTTAAGGGGTGGTTTGCTAGTCCTAAATAATTGGTGCCGCCATAAAAGGTTACTTCGTGATCAGAAAAACGCGTATGACGCCCAACAGGACCATTGAGAATAAGATGAGCGGATTCAAGAGGGGGTGCGTGTTGCGTGGGAGTCAGTGGTTGTGCGAGCCAAGATGTCAAAATCCGTGGAATCATGTGCCCTTGTCTCTTAAAAGGTGACAAGCCACATTTCAAGACAAAAGGTGACGTTCCACTTTCTCACTCAAAAGGCACCCCAACGTTTCTTTATAAACCAATCCCAGAAGGCAGTTGGTATGGGTTCCATCAATAAAAACAACGACATAAATATGTGAGTAATATTATGAACAATGTGGAGGTACCCTTCGACTACGCTCAGGGCATGCCTTTTGAGTGAGAAAGTGGAACGTCACCTTTTGATTGGCTTTTATTGACTGGTATCTTGTGGGCTGGTAGGGAGGCGCGATAAAGGAGAATATATTATGAGTACAATTACCGAATTAAAACCTAATAATGTTTGGAAACATTTTTACGCTATTTGTCAGATTCCTCATGCGTCTAAGAAAGAAGAAAAACTTGTGGCCTATATGAAAGAATTTGGAGAAGGTCTTGGTTTAGAAACCATTGTGGATCACGTGGGTAATGTACTCATTCGCAAGCCTGCGACTGCAGGCAACGAAAATGCTTCTGGTGTTGTTCTCCAAGCTCACTTGGATATGGTGGTGCAAAAAAATAGTGATACAGAACACAACTTTGATACAGATCCCATTCAAACTTATATTGATGGTGACTGGGTTAAAGCCAAAGGCACAACCCTTGGTGCTGATAACGGTATGGGTGCGGCTGCGATTATGGCTGTTTTAGAATCTAAAGATCTAACCCATGGACCTCTTGAAGCGTTATTTACTGTTGATGAAGAAGCAGGTATGACAGGTGCTTTTGAGTTAAGCCCTGATGTATTGCAAGGTAAAATGCTTATTAATACAGATACCGAAGAAGATGAGCTTATTGTTGGCTGTGCTGGTGGTATTGATACGATTATTACCATGAACTATGAAACAGATCATGCACCTGAAAATCATCAGGCGTATACAGTAAATTTAACAGGGCTCAAAGGTGGACACTCAGGCATGGATATAAATATTGGTCGCGGGAATGCGGCCCAACTTTTAGCGGGTCTTTTACTCAAAGCCACAAGAGATTATGATTTACGCGTTGCTTCTTTTAATGCAGGTACTGTGCGTAATGCTATTCCTCGTGAAGGCTTTGCCACTGTGACCGTGTCTATAGAACAACAAGGTGATTTTCATAAGTTTGTCAAAGAATGTGAAAAAACCATCCAAACCCAATACAAAGAAACAGAGCCAGCTGCTGTGATTACTGTAACAGGTATTGATAAACCAACTGTTGTGATGAGCGCTTTCCTACAAGAGAGTTTGCTAGTGGCCATTACAGAATGTCCCAATGGTGTGATGACAGTCAGTGAAGAGCTCGGCATTGTGGAAACATCAACCAGCATGGGGGTTGTCAATGTGGCTGATGGCAAAGTTGAAATTATTTGTTTACAACGATCTGCTGTGGATGCCAAACGTGATGAAACAGCGGCTAAGGTCAAAGCTTGTTTTGAAAAAGTTTCTGGGGCTAATGTTGTTCATGAAGGTGCTTACCCAGGTTGGCAACCCATTTTGGACTCAGAGCTTTTGTTAAAAACAAAAGATGTTTATAAAAACCTCTTCCAAAGAGAACCAAAGGTGAATGCTGTTCATGCAGGTCTTGAGTGTGCTTTGCTCAAAAAATTGTACCCACATTTTGAATGTATTTCTATGGGGCCTACAATTGATTTTCCACATTCTCCAGATGAGCGTGTTAACATCGCCTCAGTAGAAAACTTTTGGAATCTGTTCACAGAAACCTTAAAAAAACTATAGAAAGTTGTTACGACTAATACGGACAACGGAAAACGGACAACGAGTAAAGGAAATAATATGAACGAATCCTATCGCGTAGCTGAACAATACTTAGAAAAGGCTTGGAACAATCTACCCCTATGGTGCCCCATTATGGGAAGCCATGTGCGCCGATTAGGTTTTTTGCGTGTATTTATAGGTGCTGTGGGCATGTATCTTTCAATTCCTGTTTTTATGCTTGTCCATACTTTTGTTGTGACCCTAGCTTTGCGTTATATCATTCATCCTTTTCTCAACATGGGTGATGTGCAAACACAGAACTTCATTATCATGGATCGCTACAAGGTAAAAGGCTTATCAGCTGTTGATACCTTTAATTGCCTCTTTTGTGGTTGGGCAAATGGCATGTGTACACTCATAAATCGTTCTGTTGATAGAATTAGCGAGAATCCGCAAAAGATAAATTTATTTTATCAATTTATTGTGGCCACACTTTGCGCTATTTATACGATTCCTGCTTTGGTGATACAGACCATATTTTTCTATATTTACAACTATTTGATCGCAACACCACTCAAATTAGAAAAGGTGTACTATGAGGAGATCATTCAAAAATATTTTGTTGATAGTGATTATGCCTCAGTCCATGGTTCTTGGACAAAAGGTTTTTTACGTTATCAAAAGGTTACATGGTCGGCATTAGGACAAGCTTTAAGACAAATTGAATCAGCCTGGTGCCCTATTAAACATTTTGAACGCAGTGAAGACGTTGTTTATCCAGAACATCACAAGCT
>JAHJDR010000421.1 GCA_018812345.1 bacterium
AATTATTTTGATTTGTTTACCCATGTCTAACACAAATATCTCTCCTCCAGAACCTAGAACACTGGCAAAAAGAACAAGTTGAACAGCCTCTGGAATCATCATAAAATAGCGTTTTATCTCTAGATCTGTTACGGTAACAGGACCACCTTGCTGGATTTGTTTAGTAAAAAGAGGTATCACGCTACCTTGTGAACCAATCACATTGCCAAAACGCACAGCAATAAAATTAGTTGTTTGGGATTTTTCGTGAAAAGTTTTACAAATAAGTTCAGCCATTCGTTTGGTTACGCCTAATATATTTGTAGGATTAACAGCCTTATCTGTAGAAATAAAAACAAATCTTTCCACTTTATATTTTTCAGATAATTCACAGAGACTTCTTGTTCCTTCCACATTCACAGACATAGCTTGATAAAGATTATCCTCTAGAAGAGGCACATGCTTATAAGCGGCTGCATGAAGGACAATTTCCGGCCTGTGTAAGATAAAAAGCTGTTCTAAATAAGCTTTGTCCGTAATATCACATAATAAGGGAACAACTTTGACATCAGGAAAACGTGTCTCACAATCCCTGAGTAAAAAATACAAAGGAGACTCTGCTTGGTCTAAAAGATACAGCACACTCGGTTTTGTTGCTGCCACTTGTTTTACAAGTTCTTCACCAATAGAGCCTGCTGCCCCTGTAACAAGAACTTTTTTTGATGAATAAGTCTCTCGGATAAATTTCAGGTCAACAGTAATTTTATCACGATACAATAAATCCTCTAGTCGTAATTTACGAATTTCATAGCCCTCATCACCATTTTCCATTTCTGCAGGTGGGTGCATAACTTTAACAGAAACTTTATTCTCAAAACAAACTTTAGCAACATCACGAATAAAATTAGGTTTTGCTGTGGGAATGGCAACAACGATCTCATCCACACGATTTTTTCTAATTATATCTGCTAAATCAATAAGTGTTCCTAAAACTTTATAACCATGAATATGACGATTTTTTTTGTTCTCGTCATCATCTAAAAAGCCAATGACTTTAAACTTGTTCTTAATACGTGAAAAACGACGACAGGCTAAATCACCACCGCCACCAGCTCCAATGATAAGAACATTTGTAACATCTTCCCTTTTAGGTTCAAAATGATAATACGCCCGCAACATCAGGCGTATGCCCCCTAAAGCCATAATAAACAAAACATGATTTAGAAGAATAAAACGGATAGAATCAGTAAAAGAACCCATTGTAAAAGCAACAAGACCATTAAAAACAACACCAACAATGGCCATTTTTATGATCAAGAAAAGATCTGTAACGCTTGAATAACGCCATAAGCCACGATTAACTTTAAAAACATAAATAAAAAATAACTGGGAAAGAATGAGAAGGATTAATGGTAAATCAATAAAACCAAATTGCGTTAAGTAACTGTCATTCAAAAAATAGCGGGTTAGAAAATAACACACCCCCATAACCAATGATGACAAAATTAAGACGATGGTAAAGCGGACTCCTCTGTATTGAACGAAAAGGTCCCAAATGTTACGAAGTTGTATTAATGCGTTAATCATAGCTCTTCACTTTCATTTATAATGCGGTGGAATATATGTAACAAATCATTATATCAATGAAAAATATCGATTATTACTCAAAATGATATAAATCGTTCTAGTCAACTATCATTTTGTTAATAGCGGTTATTATGTCCGCAGACATGGGATAATAGGCTTTTTCAAGTGTTCTGCTGGCTGGCGCAGGGATATCAGGCAGGGCAATCCTTTTAACAGGTGCTTTTAAAGAAGAAAATGCTTTTTCTGAAACAAGAGCGCTTATTTGGGCGGCAACACCAAAACTTTGCCAACCCACATCAGCTACAATAACACGCCCTGTTTTTTTTGCTGATTCAATAATAATATCTTCATCAAGAGGTTTTATGGTCCTGGGATCCACAACCTCAACATCAATACCTTTTAATTGAAGTTCTTCAGCTGCTTTCATTGCCTCAGGAACCATGTAGGAAATAGCAACAAGAGTCACATCTTTTCCTTTTCGATGAACAACGCCTTTACCAATGGGAACAGAATAAAATTCTTCAGGAACATAATCTTCTGTTCGATACAACCAGCGGTCATCAATGAATACGACAGGGTTGTCGTCTTGAATGGCTGAAATAAGAAGACCTTTTGCATCATAAGCTGTTGCAGGCATCACCACTTTCAAGCCTGGTGTGTGCGCAAAAAAAGCATGAATCGCTTGTGAGTGCTGGGCGGCTTGTTCTCCAGAACGATTAATCACTCCCCAAAAAACAACAGGAACGGAACTATGCCCACCACTCATGTAATGCCAATTAGCAGCCTCATTAATAATCGGGTCAAGAGCATACATCATAAAATCACAACGGGGATGCACCACAACAGGCCGCATACCCACAATAGCAGCTCCCACAGCGGCTCCGGTCATGGCATTTTCTGAGACAGGTGTATCAATAACACGTTCTTCTGTAAAACGATCGATGAGTCCAAGGGCTGTATCGCCCACATACCAGGGACTTTTAACACCTTGGCCAATAAAAATAACAGAAGTATCTCTTTCCATCGTCTGATGAAAGGCCTCATTAATAGCAAGGCTATAGGATAATTTACGTATTTTCTCTGAACACATATTTTGCTATCTCTTTTGAATCGGGAAACGCATCCTGGCATGCCTCATGATGCGCCTCCTCTATCTCTTTTTGTAAACACTCTTGAATATCGCTCAAATAAGCTTGTGTACAAACATTATTTTCTACAAGATATTTCTCAAACCGAGTAAGGGGATCTTTCAAACGCCACTGTTCAATTTCCTCTTTAGGTCTGATATCAGTATGAGTCCCTTGAATATTATCATCTGGGCCCACATGCCCTCTCATGCGATAGGTCATTGCCTCAATAAAAACAGGTCCCTGCCCTTCACGACATAAGGAAACGGCTTCGCGTGCCACGTCACTCACAGCCAACACATCATTTCCATCCACACGATGCGTCTTAACACCAAAAGGTTGTGCTACTTTATAAATTTGATCGCTCACACGAATCTCAGAAATGGGTAGATGGGTTGAATAATAATTATTTTCACAAACAAAAATAATGGGAAGTTTTTTGAGAGCTGCATAATTAAGAGACTCGTAGAGAACCCCTTCACCCGTAGCGCCATCACCTAAAAAAGTAATGGAAACACGATTGTCTTTTCTGATACGAGAAGCAAGTGCTGCACCAAGTGCTAATGAAATTGTTCCTGCTACAATAGGCGCAGATCCCATCATGCCAGCCTCAAGGTCATAAACATGCATGGAACCACCACGCCCACGTGAACAACCCTTTTCTTTACAATAAACTTCGGCAATCAATTTCTTTAAATCACCACCCTTAGCAAGATAGTGGCCATGTGACCTGTGATTGCTAAAAATATAATCATCGGGGTTAAGATGACAGCAAATACCCGCAGCAACGGCTTCTTGACCTGTATAGAGGTGAACAGGACACAAAATCTAACGTGTGTTGATGGGCGCCACAAAACTCTCTTCGCACAAACGAATCTCAAGCATCATGCGATAAAGATCAATCAGTTGTTGTTTGCTTTCTTTAGTCACAATAAAACTTTTTGATAGTATCACAAACAAAGATCACTTGATCATTTGTCAGCGACATATTCATGGGAATCATGAGCATGCGTTTAAACAGCCTATCAGTCTGAGGAAGGTGTTGTTGAAAGCCAAGGGCTTTAAACTGGTGAACAGCTGTACCTCCCCACTGAACCAGTGTTCCCACACCTTTTTCAGTGAGATACGCTTTAAGTTCATCACGACGCTCGGCTTCTATTTCATAGTTTTGGTAGACATCAAAATGATCAGGATTATCCAGGGGTGACGGAGGGAGAACAAGTTGACTGAGTCCACCAAGCTGTTCTTGATACATGCCTGCAATCTCACGTCTGCGATTTACGACTTGCTGATATTTTTTGAAATAATAAGATAAAATAGCTGCCTGAAGATTGTCCAAGCGGCTATTAAACCCCCACATAGTAATCTCGCCATCAGGACCGCGGCCATGATCTCTTAATCTAATTAATTTGTGATAGATATTTTCATCATTCGTCAAAACCGCACCAGCATCACCAAGACAACCCAGAACTTTTGCAGGATAAAAGCTAATACAAGCACCAACACCAAATGTACCCGCACATTTTCCTTTGAATTTTGAACCAAGAGCTTGGGCCGCATCTTCAAAAATTTGCAAACCATGTCGTTTGGCAACATCGATTATCGCATCCATATTACAGGTACGTCCATTCAACTGTGTCGGCAAAATGACCTTTGTTTTTGGTGTGATGGCTTTTTCAATAGATTCAGGAGACATCATGTGATCATATCCTGCTTCCACAGGCACAGGAACAGCGCCAGAAAAATGCACCGCACTCGCTGTCGCGATCATGGTGTGAGAACTGATGATC
>JAHJDR010000056.1 GCA_018812345.1 bacterium
CTGATTCTGATGATGGTGGTGATTTGACTGGGGATGGATTATCGGATTTGGTTGTAGGGGTTAGAAATGATAATTGTAATGGAACAGATTCTGGATCACTAATTATTATAGAAGATCCGTTTACAAGCGCAACATTGTCAGTATTGTTGGGTGCAAAGATTTGTGGTGAAACAAGTTTTGATGATTTAGGCTACCCTGCCACGTCTCTCTATATAGCCGACTGGGATGGTGATGGCGTTGGTGATCTCTTGGCTGGGGCGGCCAGTGCGGGACTTGGCGAGGCGTATTTGTTTTTGGGACCATTAAGCGGCTCAATGAGTGCGTATAGCGCAGATTATTTGTTTGCGGCTGAAACAGGTGGAAGTGCTGCCGGCCAATCCGTTGCAATCGTCGAAGATATTGATGGTGATGGCATTGGAGAAATTGCTATTGGCGATTCAGAATACGATTCATGGAAGCTCGGACGTGCTTCTCTTGTTTTCGGCTCAACCCTATCACCATAACAAATCAACGATAGGCTTCTTTTCTATCCAATACCCTTAACACATGAATGATTTTTTCTTTGTCATAAACTTGATATAAAACCCTGTAGTCTCGTTTGGCCTTTACGCGATATTCCTCAACATGCGCTCCTCTCAGTTTTTTGCAGCCATCCGGCCTTGGGTTTTTGGCCAAACCATCAATAACCAAAGAAATCGTCTTGATAATATTTTTTGGGAGTTTTCTTAGATCTTTGTCAACGCGCGGTGAAACAACGATATTATAAGAGCCCATCTTTTTGTAATCCCTGTTTTACCTTTTTCCAGGAAACAGGCTTTTCCTTTTTGGCTTCGAGCATGGCTAAAATGTCTTTATAATCTTCAATGAGTGCCTGATATTTTTTAAAATCAATCACAACAGACTCAGGATTGCCTTTTTTGTCTGTGATGTATTTTTCGTTTAAATTTAAAGACGCAAGATTCATTTTTACTTTCTTACTCAGTTCATTTTGTTTTTTCAATTTTTTTCTGGTCATAACCCCACCTCATATTCTGCTATGTCCACCAGTATAAGGGCCTTTGTCGCAGAATCGCCAACAATGAGTTTATTATCCTTAATAGTCATGCTAGTTGGTACAAAAGTGACTGTTTTCCCCTCTGCCTGAGCAGATAATAGAATAGTCTCGTCTACTGTTGGCGAGGCAATGGGTGTTGTGGCATCACTCATGAGTGAAATAATAGACACAGATTGCCCACTTTGATTGAGCACATATAACTTGCCACTCTCTGCACTGTATTTCATGGCTACTGGATTTGTACCAACAGAGACTTCGGTGCTGAGTGTTCTTGTGCCATCGGTTAAATAGCTCCCAATATAAACCTTGCTATTACTATCATCTAAGACAGCAAAATTGATCTCGTCGGAATCATTGTCATAATAAGTAACCACATCTTTTACATTGGCCTCTGTTGTGGTTTTCCAAACGAGTCCCCCAAGTCTTTGTCCAATCAGCGACCCATCTCCATTATTTTGTATTATTCTCATCCTGATATTGCTTGCATCCTCAAACGCCACAACTGTCCACCTATCAGCTCCGATCATCACACTATCCCACCCCAAAACCTTTGTGGCGTGGAGGAGGGTTTCGGGTGTGCCGTCTAAATCAGCGTCGATCGTGTCGTCATCAGTTATTACAACTTGATTATACATTTCCGGATAATCATCCAGTCTCGCTTGCGTTGTCGCATACATCAAATACGCCTCTGTACTACTCACCTGCTCAAACCCATAATACAAAATCCCGTTAATGGGTTTCATGAATGTATAACTCAGCGCATTGGCGTCTGTGGCTGTTTCTGTTGAATCCATTATTTCATCACCAACGTAATTTAACATCTGCACACCAGCTGTATCACTCATAACCCCAACCAGCTCATCAATTGAACCATAAGTGATTTTGGTGCCGTTAGCGGTAAAATTTAAATAACCATCTTCATACACACCGCCAACCCTAAAAGTTCCTTCATCATCTGCAACACGAACACCATTTGACCCAGCAATAGTCACAAGAGCTTCATCAGCTAAACCAATACTAGTTGGATTATCAGCAACATATAAGAAATTACTCAAAACCTGATCTTCATAAACTTCATCCCCTTTAAACTGACACTCGCTATCCACAATTGCAAAGTAGAACGTATCGGTAGATAAATCTGGCAAGGCTTGACAAGAAAAACTCCCATCAGCTTCAATAGGACAGTATGTATAGCTGTCGTCATCACATGAGTCACCTGTTTCTGCATGTGCTTCACTGATAATCATGTTCTTCAATTGGTTCATTGCATTGCGAACGATTGATGGTGCTTCAAAACATGCCAGAACATCACCCAAGTCTTCTGTGCTCACCATAATTTGATCACCTGCATCAAAGTCAGCCACAACACCCGCTTGTCCCACTATAGGAAATCCACCCTCTTCTGTTTCTTGATACACAATGGTTTCAGGAAGAACTAACGAAGGCGTCATGATGCTGATTGGTGGGGTGCTTGGTTCTAGTTCTGTTTCTGTAGACCCTTCTTCTGTGGCACCATTTCCTGAAGGAGCTGTTCCTGAATCAATTGAATGCACTTGAAATTTTTTTACTTTTTATAGGACAAATTGATCTGATAGGACCCATCTAGAAATAAATTGAATTTATGACATTTATTTTGTTTTTTTCTTCCAAATTTCAAAATCATTTACATTAAACCATTTTTCATTTTTTATTTTATTTAATTCAGAAAAGTCTTTCTCAAACACTTCTTGTTTGCCTTGCTCTTGATCAACCGTGGCCTTCTCCTGCCAGTAATATTGAAAATAATGTTTGAGCTGCTCTTTATTGTCTAACAATTTTTTTGCCTCTTCTAGACTGGCTTCGCTTTCCTCATATTTTTTTCCATTTCTTAATATCTCAGAAAGCTCAATATACGAAACAATTAGAATGCTGTCCGCGCTTACATCGTTTTTCCCACTATATTTTTTGATATTACTAACAATGTACTTAAAATGTTTTTGAGCTTCTTCAAGTTTACCTAGGGCAACGTATGTTCTGGCAAGATTTGAAGCAATTACAAAAACATTTATCTCACCAGATGCGGTTTTTTCAGCTAAATTAAAAGCATGTTGATAATTCTCTTCTGCATTTTTATAATCCCTTTTCTTTTCTGCTAAAACACCCAATTCATTATATACGCCATAGAGC
>JAHJDR010000422.1 GCA_018812345.1 bacterium
ATAAAGATAAGCGTATTTTTATTTTGGGACTAGAGGATCGCGATTTAATAGAAGCTGAAAAGCAAGAAGGCCCAAACGCCTATTGGAGAGATCTTTTAAAGACAGCAGACCTGCCTTATGTTTATTTGCAAACAGCAGAGCCTCTTGACCGAGCCGCTGTTATCCAAGCGCTTCTTTATATATATAATGAAGAAGTAAATCCCATTCTTGAGGCTGATTCACGGGCCAGTATGACGATTCGTTTAGGACCAGAGGGAATTCATCCAGATGTTGTTGACTATTATTACCGCCAATCTCATGGCAATGTTCAAATCATGCGCGCCTTATTGCATGATCATGCGCGTAAAGAAGTGCTACAAGAAAATGAGGCGGGACAGCTGGCCTTTGCCGGAGAATCTCCTCAAGCACTCACAACAAGCGCTGTTCGCGCGCTTCACTTGGCGCCATTGAGACGTTTGTCATCACAAGAAAGAGCGGTGTTTGAATCCATCTCATTGCTTGTTGGCGGAGATGTTATTTTTCATGAGCGTGAATTGCCACAATACAATGAACAGGCTCTTGGCGCTGTTGGTCTCGTGCGCGTGCTCGCGTCCTTGAAACAAAAAGGGTATATTGCTGATGAAGCTAATGGTCATTACCGCGTTGTGCGTATTTCTGTTCGAGATGCCATTCAAGATCGCGTGAAAGAAAGCCAGCAAATAGAACAACGACATAGAGACATTATCACGCATTTGAGAACACTAACACCCACTTTTGCGCGCGAACATGCCTTATTGGGCTATCACCTGTTTCGTTCAGGCCAATATGAAGTTGCCTATAGGGCCTATGAAAAGGCTGCTAATGTCGCGCAACAGAATTTTACTTTTTCACCTCAGCTTAGCTATTTACGAGAGATGGAAAAGTTAATAGGGTATTTTGAGGGAGTAGATAAACTCAGAAAACACGCCGTCATTTTAATGAAGCGAATCCTCATTTATAAAGAAGAAGTTGTTAATGTGAATGGTGATGATCCTTGGTTAGACAGCATTAACGATTATCAGAAATTAACCGCTTCTGATCATTTTGATTCGTTAAGTATTATTGAGCGCGAAGAAATGATTCTTGACGGTTTTGTGATTTTGCCAGGAGAACATAAACTCAAACGAGAGCCCTTGGAAGTGGCGGATTTTTATGAACGTGTTGCCCAGGAAAGGGCAGACTTCCTTAATAGCATGAGCCTTGCCCTGCAAGTAAAGTTTCATATACGGGCCATGGGCGCTTGCCAGATGGAAAACAGTCGTTATCAACAGCAAGCTGCTGATGAGCATGTAGCAAAGGCTATAGCGCTTGTTTTAGATGATGAAGACGCAACCATAGCGGATCATGAAAGATTGTTTGCATCACCGCTATTGCAAGAAAGACAAGATATTCTTTCTAGGGTTTGCTTAAATATTGCCTCACGTTACTCTGTTCATGGTCACCAGCAACTTTTAGCCCTGCCATATATTCATAAGGCCGTTGCCATGGGAGGAAGTTCACCCATGGCGCTTTTTGCAAAGCTCACATTAGGCATTAATCTTAATGCCCGTGGTTTGTTGGATGAGTCTATAGAACATTTAGAGGCTTTATATGAAGAGGCTTTGAATTGGCCAGAAAGCTTGCCACCAGTACTAAGCTTTTCTCAAAAACATTTAGCTGTTGCTCTAATAAAAAAAGGAATGTTTGCTGAGGCTCGTCGCAAACTAGACTATGTTCTTGCCAATAAGGAGTATCCTTACGGTCCTCTTCTCCAAGATACGTTGGCGCATCAATCTCTTGTGCGTGCACTTGAAGAACCAGAGACAGTTAAGCCTTATATCGCACAACATGTTTTAAATCGTCAGACCGCTCCAGATTATGTTGAAAATTCTTTTGATGGTTATAGTCGCAGACCTACAGAATTATTTTTGGCATTATTTATGGCTGAAGCCCTTCAGGGAAATAAAGAAGAAGCAAAAAAGTATTTGAGTCTTTGTTTGTCACAATATCATATGGCAGGTCATGTGGAAGATTTTGATACTGAGATGCAGTGGTTGCGACGCAATAAGGATCGTATGCAGGCGCATTTAGATGACCCAACGTCTGATATAGGCCTTCGTCTTGATGCCCCTTATTTTTTAGCTTATTTTATGAGAAAATTGGTTTAAAAAAAGCGGTGTGATCATCTCCGAAAAAAATCTAAAGAAGAAAATCAGCACCGCTTAAAACATGCTTTTTTAATTGTTACCCCAATATATTGGTTTACCCAAAACTCATGTTAATTATCCTTGTATTCCTTAGCACCAAGGACAGTTATAAACGATACCACTAGTTGGGCTACCGATAAAAACACTACCAGGAGCTTTTGCTTTTGCAAAGCTAGGTGTTGCTGTTGCCATGAGAGCTATTGTTATGATTGCAAATATGATTTTTTTCATGTCTTTTCCCCTTTTTTTTTTGTGAATGCATTGTGCATTCGAAATACTATATATTCACGTGGCGTGCCAAAACCGGGAAAAAACATAAGGCCATGATATTGTTATAGAATGAATTTTAAGAACTTATGGTTTGTATATGATTCTGATAGGAGTATTTGTTATAAATATATATAAATTGGAAAGATTGTATACGTCTTATAAGACGTATATGACTCATAAGACATATAATGAGCGGTAGACGAGACTCGAACTCGCGACCCGCAGCTTGGGAAGCTGCTGCTCTACCAACTGAGCTACTACCGCAAAAAATTATTTTGTCATGGCAGTAATATTTATGACGGTTTCATTGTTGCTTGCCGCAATGACAACTTGAACAGTTCTGTCAGCTTTTTTGTAGGCCAACATGTTTTGTCCGCCCATATCCATGGACATGGTCTCTTTCCAACCATTCTTTGCCATTTGAGCTTTGTATGTTGTGGCAACTTTAGAAAGGGCTTCTTTTGTTTGTAAAGAAATTGATAGGCCTTGTGGCATTTGCATGACCATGTTTATTTTAGCTTTTGGCCAGAGAT
>JAHJDR010000057.1 GCA_018812345.1 bacterium
AGACGCACGCCAAAATGACCAAAAAACAAGGCTACAAAAATAACAGCTGAAACATCTAAGGAAATGCCCTTGAATTTAATACGACCAATCATCATACCCAGGGCAATGATAAGAAAAAGCACAAAGTAATCTGTCCAAAAAGCCATAAATCACCTATTCCTGTCATTCACACGCAAGCGGGAATCGCGCACCTAAATGTCACGTTCACAATAACGTTAAAACAGAGACATTGCAGCACTCTATTTAACATATCTATGTAGGAGAAACAATGTACTTGTCGTTGGTGGTTGGTGGTTGGTGGCTGGTGGCTAGTTACTTGTGGCTAGTGATTAGTAGTTTGTGTTTTGTTCTTAGCCAAATAAATGATGCTTTGTAAGAAAGCTAAGAAAGGTCTTTTCCCTGGTCAAAAGTAACTTAATAGCTGTTACAAAACCAAAAGTCCTGCAAACACAAACAAAGTTTTTTTTGTTTATAAAACCGCTCATACTTATCTAATATGCATATGCCATGCCAAAACAATGCCTTTATAGCCCTTTGATATCGCAGCCTTTTTTTGTTTTGACCTTCTCAAACATGTTCATAAAATGGAATCTATATATGAAATGGGAATAGTGTCTATGAATTTGATTCCTTATTAATGTCCTGTATATCAAATGGAGTAAAACGATTAACATCATCCATTACAGATGCCATTTCTGTATAAAGATCAATGCGTTCTTTGATTTTAGCTTTGACCGCATCAGAGTATTCCTCTTCGAGTTTAATCTTTAAAATATTCACAGTTTCCCTAAAATCAATATTAGATAGAATATCACCTTTAACACCTATATTTAACCAATATAAAACCAATAATATAACAGCATCATAAGCATTCATGACATCTATAGCAGAGGTATCAAACACGTCGCCCTCATCAACAGGTGTATAGGAAACATAGTAGCCATCTTCTTTTTTGAAAGCGTTGATACGATGAGCATCTATTGGAAACGTTAAGCGCGCATTAACCTGGGCAGCAATTTTAGATGCCTGCCTTTTCCAACTAGCTTCTTTTGACCAAACATTTTTTGGTAAAGCAAAAGAAATTGTAGCGTGTGACCCCGTGATTGTCACAATACCCATTTTATGGGATTCTAGATTATAGTAATCGCCATCAATAAGATCCTTCATTATTCCTTTTTCTGAACCTAATAATCGCATAGCATCAGGTGCTATATAAACAAAACCAACACTCCATCTTAAACCATTGGGTGTTTCTCTGTTAGCACCAAAAACAAAGCGACGCACAAAAACCTCTTCTCCCGTGGGAAGAGCAACCATCATTTCTTCCACTGCGCGAACATGATCAATGGCATGTCCATGAAGGTATAACGAACCTCTTTCATAGGGATTTATCTCTAATTCAGTAATTAATCTTTCTTGGGGGTTATACCTAAAAGGCAAACTGAGAATAGCGCCATCATCGTTAATATGCTTTGAAGAAAACAGCGGCTCTTCTAAAGAATAATCACGTTTTGTAATATCTGCAAAAGTAGCTGCTAAAGAAAGTTCCAATCTTTCTAATTTTTTTAATGTATTGGGATTAATTTTTACATGTCCCGCTCTTGTTTGATCCCTCATTTGTTTGAAACGAATGCCAATTTCCATGCGTAATGTATCAACTGAAAATGACAAACCAACAAACAACTGCTTTTCTAAATTTGCCCTCATAAGCGCTACAGTATAAGCGGCAAAAGTTATCAGGTCATTTAAATACAGTTGTGTAAAATTAAGCCTATTTATTTCAGGAAAATCTGAAAGGTCTTTTGAATCGGCTCTAAAACTCTCAATCAAAGGCATTAAATCTATGTTTTCTTGTGCAAACTCATTTAGCATTTCTTGTAGAGCGGCTAGAATTTGAGGCTTCTCTCCTTCTGTTACAGCATAATGAATCATCTGTTTAACTCTACCGGGAATTATAACCGAACCTATATATAAAGGTTCTTCACAGCCATCTTCAGAAGCCTCTTGAACAACGGCCTGTGAAACAACACTCTCCATACCCTCTCCTACTTCATCTAGACTCCTTGCTGCCACGCCTCTAGGATTTATAACCAAACCGCCACTAAGCTCCAATCCCGTAGGATTTACTGAACTCATCGCACATGTTGTATAACTAGATTCAAATCTTTGTGATAAAGCTGTGGCTGGAGGCAGGGTTTGCCAAGAAGACATAATCCCTGCACAAACGGGTAGATGAGGCATATTTAAAGCTGCAAACATAAGAACTCCTAAATTAAGATACAATGATCCCTCGGCTAAGAGCTACAAATGTTGCGCTGGCCCTTCATTTTCTGGACACTTTTGTGTCCATTTTTTTTTATGATTCAACCTATTTGTGTTAACTTACTTTGCGATATGATTTTTCTTCTTTGGTCATGGATTCAATTTCTTGATGTTTCTTATACCAAGTGTGTCCAAACTTACCGGCGCCGCCTAAAAGACCAACTGTGATGAGCAAAAACAAGATACCAAACAGACCATCGCTGGTTGATTTACTCTCCCATTCTTCAACATCATCTTCATACACTTCTCTCATTTCAGGATAGCGCTCCATGGCTTGTGTCTGACTCTCGGCAATATTGCTCGCACGGCTGGAGGCTTCAAAATAACTGTATGTTGGGATAATCATAACAGAGGCTATAAGAAACAAGGCAATGGTTAAGGCAAAAAGCCCCTTTGGTGCAGGATTAAATTTCTTTTTAGGCTTTGCTGTCTTCATTTGTGTAAAATGAGGTAGTTTAGCAAAAACACCTTCTTGAAATTGTTTTTCCACCCATCCAGGATAAGTTTCATACATTTCTTCATGACCAAAGACGGCATAAGCGCGACCAAGCAGATCAAGCCTTCTCACAGTACCATCACGCATGGTAAAATAACTTTGCCGTGAATTTAACCATTTACCCTTTTTGAAATCAACAACATGGCAATATTCAATGCTGGAAACACCCAAATTAAGTTCTTTGGGATCTCCCTTCATACTTGTAATTTTTGTTCGGATCAGAATAAGTCTTTGATTAGTACCAACAGCAAAATAATGTTTAAGCTTATAGGCTCTGAGCACATTAAAGATACGCATCCACTTGGCCACTTCTTTATACATAAAGCCTGTGAATAATACCTCTTCACCAGAGCGTAGTTCATTGTTAATATTATCTAACGCAAATTGTTTAAGATTTGTCATAAATAAGCCTCCTGTTCCACCATAACTACGTAACACATAAAAATGGTATAAGAAATCTTATTGATGATAAAAAAATGGACACTTTTGTGTCCATTCTTTTTTAATAATAGTGTCCGTGGTACTCTAAGGAAGAAGCTCTTCTCCTCATTTGCCTGGGACTTTTATGTTGTCTTTTTTCCCAGAGCTTTTTTAAGGCACTCTCCCGCGTTTTTAGATACAGGTCTGACAGCTCATGCCTTCGTTCTGGGTTCTGAGTTGTTTCCACCATATTGTAAATACGTGAAAGATTGCTCTTAAGGGAATTGCTTCTTTGCTCTGTTATCTGAGGGCTACAGGGGGTATTTATGGGAGTTTTCTCAAGATATTCTTCTAAAGTTGATTGAATAATTTTCTTCACACGACTGCGCTTGCCTGCAAGGGCATATTGCAAAGAATTGTAACTTATATGATACCCTTTTCTTTTCAAATCACAAGCAAGCGTAATAGCTAACTTACGCTTTGACCAAGCAGGGTTCTTAATAAGAAACTCCTGGCACTTCTCAAAAACAACTGCTGAGGAAATAGACTTATATAAAGATGTATCAACCGCGCTTAATTTTGTGATGGCTTCATCAAGCGCCTCATCTGTTGTAAAATATTCTTCTTTCAATAAATCGCGCAACCCTTCCTTCACCACATATTTTGTTTCTGCTATTTTTCCACAAAGAATATTTTGCAAAGAACCAAGATGATAAATGTAGCCCTTTTCTAATAAATGTTCTTTCATCTTCTTTGCTAACAAGCGCTTGCTTTTTGATTTATCATTTTGAACCCATAAATCAGCGAGAACCAAAACATCTTGACTGGACACTAAAGAATGAGCCTTTTGTGCCCGTAAAGCATTTTTCTTTGCATACTCTTTAATTTGCTTTTCTGTACTAAGCTTTTCTTCATTGTATTTTTTTACAATAACATTTTTTATGAGTGGCTCTATATAATTTGCTTTATGAGAAAATAATCTCTGAATAGTTTCTATGCTAACATCCTCACCTATTTTCTTCATAGCATCAGCAATCAGCACGGAAAGTTGTCTCTGGCTCAAATCTTTTCTCAAAAATAAGTAACCCCAAAGCAGTTCATGAATTTCATTTAAAAATTTTACCTGGCTTTTTTTCATATTGCCTCCTTTGTTCTTGTCCATCACTTGTATACAAGCATATCACTTGTATACAATAAGTCAAATAGATATTATATCTTCCACAACCACTATCATTTTGACCTGTGTATTCAT
>JAHJDR010000423.1 GCA_018812345.1 bacterium
GGTGTAAAACGCGGTATCTATTCTAATGAAGCAGGCCAAGGCAGTGCCCCCCATGCCGCCGCCGCCGCAGAAGTGTCACATCCTGCTAAGCAAGGTTTGGTGCAAGCTTTCTCTGTTTATATTGATACGCTTTTTGTCTGTTCTGCTACAGCTTTTATGATCCTCATCACGGGTCAATTTAATGTGAATGGCCCCACTCAAGGCAGTTTTTTAGCTAACAATATTCCTGGTGTTGAAATCGGCCCCATGTATACACAAATGGCTGTTGAGAGCACCTTTGGTTATGGCACTATTTTTGTGGCTGTCTCATTATTCTTTTTTGCTTTTACCACACTCATGGCCTACTACTACATTGCAGAAACCAATGTCGCCTATTTAGAACGCAGTAAAAAAGATAAATGGATGATTACGGTCTTACGACTCATGATTTTGGGATCAATATTTTATGGCACCATTAAAACAGCCAATCTCGCGTGGGGGCTTGGTGACATTGGTGTCGGCCTTATGGCTTGGCTCAATATCATTGCCATTATTTTATTAAGAAAACCTGCCCTCAAATGCTTGAAAGACTATGAACAAAAAAGAAAACAAGGCCTCGATCCTGTATTTAATGCCAAAGCATGCGGCATTGAAAATGCTGATTTTTGGACGTAGTAGCGTCTAGAGCGTCTAGCGTCTAGCGTCTGGCGTCTATCGTCTAGCCCTTCGACAAGCTCAGGGTCTAACGACGTTTAGCGTCTTCAGATATTGGCTATTGAAATTCTTCAGACTTCCTTATAGACAGTCCCCAAAATCATGCTTCAACTTTCGCACATAAAAAAGAGCTACACCACACAGCTCCTTTTTGACGATGTCACCATCACTCTCTCAAAAGGTGAAAGATTAGGCTTTGTTGGCCGAAATGGCTCGGGCAAATCAACGCTTTTTAGACTCATCACGGGTGAAGAAGAACCAGATTCTGGCGAAATCATCATGCCAAACAACTATCGCATCGGCTCTCTCAAACAACACATCGCTTTTACGAAAGAAACCGTACTAGAAGAATGTTGCCAAGCTTTGCCAACGGATGAAACGCATGAACAATATAAAGCAGAAAAAATCCTAGCAGGACTCGGCTTTTCAGAGGCCGACCTCTCTCGCTCTCCTGAAGTCCTTTCTGGTGGTTTTCAAGTACGTCTGTTACTGGCTAAAGTTTTACTCACGAACCCAGATCTTCTTCTTCTCGATGAACCCACAAACTACCTTGATATTGTCAGTATCAGATGGCTAAAAAACTTTCTCAAATCTTTTCCCGGGGAGCTCATCATCATCACGCATGATCGCGGTTTTATGGATGAGGTGACAACCCACACAATGGGGTTAAGCCGTAACAAAATTCTCAAAATTAAAGGAACAACTGAAAAATATTACGAACAACTCGCCCTTGATGATGAACTTTACGAAAAGCAACAAAAGAAACAAGAACAAGCTGTAAAAAAAATGCAGCACTACATCATAAAATATCGCGCAACAGCTCGTCGTTCTGGACAAGCACGTTCCCGTGAAAAGAAGCTCTCTAAAATGAAAGAAATGTTCTCGCTGGAACAGGATGATACTCTTTCTTTCTTATTTAATTACAAAGAATGTCCTGCGAAAGTTCTTCAAGAAATTCAGAATTATACATTTACTTATCCCGGACTGGACAAAACACTTATTAATGATTTTAGTTTATTTGTGAGCAAAAAGGATCGCATAGGAATTATCGGTAAAAATGGCGCAGGCAAATCCACTCTCCTCAACCTGATGGCAGGAGAATTACACCCGAAAAAAGGCACCCAATACATACACCCTGAAGCACAAATTGCTCTCTTTGGCCAAATGAATATTAATCGCCTGCATGAAAACAATACCATTGAAGATGAAATCATGTTTGCCAATAATGAGCTCACCTTTGGACAAGCAAAATCCATTTGTGGCCTCATGATGTTTGAAAGAGACCTCTCCACAAAAAAAATCAGCGTCCTTTCAGGTGGCGAACGCAGCCGTGTGCTTTTAGGCAAAATACTCGCCAAACCAGTAAACCTCCTTCTTCTCGATGAGCCCACAAATCACTTGGACCATGAATCCATTGAAGGCCTTCTTGATGGTTTGGAAAATTTTAATGGTGGCGTCGCCATGGTCACGCATAGTGAAATGATCTTAAGACGCTTTGCAACACGACTCATTATTTTTCAAGGTGATGAGATCATTAATTTTGAAGGAACGTACGATGATTTTCTCAGGCGCATTGGATGGGATGATGAAGAAATGCGAGAAGGCTCGCGCAAACAAACAGAAAAACTCAGCAAGAAAGAGCTCCGACAACAAAGAGCCTACAATTTAACAGAAAAAAACCAAGCACTCAAACCACTAAAAACCCGTGTAAAATCTTTGGAAAATAAAATCCACAAAATGGAAAAAGACTTGCATAATACCACTGAAAAACTTGTAGAACTTGCAACAACAGACAATGTCGAAGAACAAGTTGCCCTGTCAAAAAGACTCAAAGATGATGAAAAAGCTATTGATAAACTCTACGGTGAACTCGTTCAAGCCACACGAGACTATGAAGAAGCTAAAGAAAAGTTTTCATGAATAGATTTTATATTCAAAAAACACCGCTAATAATAACACAAGGGCTGTCACACCGAGAATAGCTAACACAGCTAGAAAAACCTGTCGGAATTCTTTTGATGTGATTTTATATTTTGATAATGCTTTCGATAAAAAGACACCGGCCATGCTGGCTGTGATAAAAGAAAGTGTACGCACAAGAAGAACACAAAAACCAGTTAACCCCAATACAACCATATAGTGTTTTATGGCTGGCACTTCGAGACTGAAACCATGCTTGATATACATCCCATAAATAATACCCCACACAGAAGCCAACCATACCAAAACAAAAACACCCCCAATACGAAAAAACAAGGCCACTAGAAAAAATACACCCGCAGCTAAAAGACGTTTTATCAGAATGGCTTGAAATTCTGTGTCAACAATGTGGGTATGGGTCATGGTATCATGGACCTGAGAAAAAAACGTTTTTATAATGAGATGATCAGGAACAATAAGCACCACAACAATATAGGCAAACATGGCCGCACAAAAAATCACTGTGAGAGAGACTGCCATGTCTAAATTTGCTAAAAAAGGCGTCGTTCGTTTTTGCCAAATATCATTTTTATTTTTTTCTAAAATTGTTTCCATGGCGGGAATAATTGAAAAACTGGCAAAAAAAACAGACAACAATCCCGAGCGCAAAGGAAAGAGCAACATGCTTACAACTGTTGCTAAAAGTACAAAGAGGAAGGTTCCTGTAAAAAAAGAATTATAACGCTTGATAGGTGAATACTCGTCTTTTGGTTGAAGATAATTAATCATGAAAAAACTTATAAATTCAAATGCCTAAAAAACCAAGTTAAGAATTCATCTGAAAAACTCGTATCCTCGTGGATACAAAACGTGATTATTTAAAACCATTGATTATTGTGTTTTCGTTTATCTATAAAGGGGAGCAAATAATTTTAAAGGAGAGAATCACATGAAAACCTTAATAAAAACCAATACATTAATACTCATTCTACTCATTTCCTTTCTCACAATTAACTGTGGGACTGTGACAGGTTCTGAAGACAATGATGATGGAGAAACTGGTTGGTCTGAAACAAGCACAGCGTGCGTTGGCTTAAGTTTAGTTGAAATCACCAGTGACATTGATACGAATACAACATGGAATGCTGATACAATTTATGTCATTCGTAAATATGATTTTTATGTAAATGCCACACTCGTTATTAAACCAGGGGCCATCATAAAATTCCATACCTCAGATGGTCCTTATATGATGCTTGGAGAAACCGGCACCATCAATGCTCAAGGTACAGAAGACAATCCTATTGTATTTACATCCTTTAGAGATGACACGCAAGGTTGTGATAATAATGGTGATGGCCTTGCCTCAACACCAGCAGCTAATGACTGGGGTGGTGTTGATACGAATGGTCTTAACGGTTCTATTTTTGATTACTGTGAATTCTATTATGGTGGCGACACCGCGTATAATGCAACCCTATCACTCTCTGCTGGATCTGTTGCCACAGTAACCAATAGTCTTTTTGTTCATAATGATGGTGGTGATGCCACAGAATGGTATGGCGCACTAAATGCTTCTGATGCAGATGCCAATACCGTCATTCAAAACAACACCTTCTATGATAATAATATCCCATTATCTATTAGTGTTGCCTTTGACCTAGATGACAGCAACAGTTTTGAAAATCCTGACGATAGCACAGAAACAAATACCTACAATGGTATCTTTGTTGATTCTATTAATCATATTTCGACCCATATCGAGTGGAGCGAAGATGAAGTTCCTTATGTTATCGATGATAATGATTTTTGGATTAACTCTGGAGCAAGCCTCACACTCACTGGCGATGTCGCTCTCAAATTTAGACCTGACAGTGTTCTTCTTTTAGAAGATGGCACAAGCCAAATCATCATGACAAATACAGGTAATGATGAACAAGGTGATGCTGTTTTCACATCTTACAAAGATGACACAGTAAAAGGTGATACCAATGCAGATGGTTCAGACACATCCCCTGCTGATGGCGACTGGGGAGGTATCTATGATGATACAGCTGCTGCCCCTTATTACCTTAGCTGGTCCAACATCTTCTATGATGACATTCACTAAAATTCAATTTTGTTAAAATAAAAAGCCCCGACCGATTTCTCGGCGGGGCTTTTTTGTGCTTAATAAATAATTTTTCAAGCAAACGTTATGAC
>JAHJDR010000058.1 GCA_018812345.1 bacterium
ATAGTCATTCTTATCTAAAACATATATCTCGCGTACACTATCGCGCTCAGCAGCCAAACTTAAAACACCATTATCAGGAGCTATAAAATAATAATGTTCTGTTTTGAGTAAAATAGGTCGTCTTTCAGAACCCACACCCGGATCCACCACAACAACATGAATGGTTCCCTTAGGAAACATTAGAAAAGAGGATCCAATTAAATAAGCACCTTGCTCAATATCAAACGATGGAATACCATGAGCAATATCTACTATGTGTACTTTTGGATTGATGCCCAGGATACTGCCCTTCATGGCACCAACATAGTGATCATTGAGACCGAAGTCTGTTGTTAAGGTAATAATGTTTGTCATAATTTCGTCGCACGTCTAGCGCCGCGCCTGCCTCTGGCAGGTCTAGCGTCTAACAGACTCATCACATTGTATAGACTTCTTAATCAAGCATAAAAAGACGGCACAGGCTATGCCAGCGGCCCCTAGCACCATACACATTACCATAATTTGATAACGAACGGCCATGAGGGGTGACATGCCAGCTAGAATTTGACCTGTCATCATGCCTGGCAAAGACACCAAACCAACAGCAAAAAATGAATTCACTAAAGGAATCAATCCTGTTTGATAGGCAACGCCCCTAGCATCTTCCCATTTACTACCTTTTTCAATCTCTGCATGAAGGCGTTCTGCACACAAACTAACTGAATTCATACTATTGGCAAATATCATTCCAGCTAAAGGAATAAGGTAACGCGGGGCATACCAAGGCTTAAGACCTATCACGCCAAAAACAACCAAGCAAAGTATGGGCAAACCTCCGGCTGTAATAGCTATGAGAGCCCTGAAATAATACTGTCTACGATATTTCTGAATAGGCCTTAAGGCAATCCAAGCCGCCACAAAAAACATTACAATGATTATTGCTGATGAAATATAAGGATCACTTTGCTTAAAAATAACAACCAAAGCATAGCCAACAAGTAGCAATTGCACAACCATACGCACGGTGGCATAAATAATGGTTTCTACTTTTAAGGCCCACTTATAATAAATCCCCATGACAATGATCATGGGGATTAACATAAGAACAAGACTTGGTAATGAAATTTCGTAATATGACATCAGTCGGTTTCCGTTCTCCGGTGTCCGGTTTCCGTAAAACGCTTCTTTTTAAATAATGAGTGGGGCGATAACTAATGACACTACGGACATTAACTTTATCAAAATATTCAGTGATGGTCCGGATGTGTCTTTAAAAGGATCGCCTACTGTATCACCAACAACAGAGGCTTTATGTGGATCTGATCCTTTACCATATTCTTTACCATCAATCACAATGCCACTTTCAATAAGTTTTTTGGCATTGTCCCAGGCCCCACCAGCATTTGATTGGAAAATAGCCATCATCACACCACAAACAGTCACGCCCGCTAAAAGACCGCCTAAGGTTTCAGGTCCAAAAACGTAACCAACAAGCACTGGTGTTGATATAGCCAGAAGTCCTGGCACGATCATTTTTCTAATGGCAGCTTGAGTAGATATCGCAACACATTTTCCATACTCTGCTTTACCATCTGCTTTATCGAAGATTTTTTTATCTTCTTTGGTAAATTTTGATTCGTCACCTTTATATTTTTTCATGATTTTGAGAGCCTCTTTCAGTTCTGGAATGGTTGTGAACTGACGTCTGACTTCTTTAATCATATCCATGGCCGCATGACCCACAGCACTCATAGCAAGAGAACTAAAAACAAAGGGTAACATACCACCAACAAATAAACCTGCCATAACATTCGGATTGGCAATATCAATCACATGAATTTTGGCTACTTGCATGTAAGCAGCAAAAAGAGCCAATGCCGTTAAAGCCGCTGAACCAATAGCAAAACCCTTACCAATGGCTGCTGTCGTATTACCAACAGCATCAAGTTTATCTGTACGCTCTCTGACTTCTTTTGGAAGTTTGCTCATTTCAGCAATACCTCCGGCATTATCAGCAATGGGGCCATAGGCATCAACAGCGAGCTGAATACCTGTATTGGCCAACATACCTAAAGCGGCTAAGGCAATACCATAAAGTCCTGCAAAATGGTATGCTGCCATGATCGCTGCGGCTATAATGAGTGTGGGAATGCCTGTTGATAACATGCCTGTTCCTAAACCAGCTATGATATTTGTTGCCGCACCCGTTACAGATTGTTTCGCTAAATTGCGAACGGGCTTTGTGCCTGTACCACAATAATGTTCTGTGCTCAGACCAATTCCTAACCCTGCTACCAACCCAATAATTATGGCCAAGAATATATTGAAACTAGAATAGGTTCTCATACCACCAGCAAAAGGCGCTTCCCAACTTGGTGGAAGATAGAACATGGTAATAACAAAAATCACAACAGCAAGAATAAGGGATGATCCAAACTCGCCGATGTTAAGAGCCTTCTGAGGATTACCACCCTCTTTCACACGCACCATGAAGGTTCCTAAAATTGAAATAAGAATTCCTGCTGCTGCTATATACAAGGGAAACAAAACCCCACGAATACCAATGGTTGGCACAGTAATAAAACTGGCTCCAATCACCATGCTTCCCACAATAGCGCCTACATAAGATTCAAAAAGATCCGCTCCCATACCAGCAACATCACCAACATTATCGCCAACATTATCAGCAATGGTTGCAGGATTTAAGGGATGGTCTTCAGGAATGCCTGCTTCCACTTTACCAACAAGGTCAGCACCCACATCAGCGGCTTTTGTATAAATACCACCACCCACACGTGCAAAAAGAGCGATTGATGAGGCTCCTAAAGAAAAACCAGAAATAACTCTCATGATCATCGCCATGTTCATGGCGGGACTCATCTCTGTAAAGATATTTTGGTAAATAATAAAGAGTGTGCTCAAACCAAGAATACCCAAGCCCACAACTGTCAATCCCATGAC
>JAHJDR010000059.1 GCA_018812345.1 bacterium
AAATAACATCAAGGCTAGATAGCTTTGTTAGTTTTTCTAGATTTTCATAGCTGAGTGGGTGGGGGCAAAGGCTTAGCCAGCTTGTGATATCTTCTTCAGGTCCATTTAAAGAGTTAAAAAGTCTCTCAAATTCCTGTTCGAGTGTTTCAGAGACCTCAATACAATCAAAGGTTGTTTCAAGGTTGGAGAGCAAATCATCATTCCAACGTCCGCTCTTATCAAAGAGGAGGCCATCACCAATCATGGATTGAATGATATCGAGAGCAACGCCAGGTAAACCCTCGGAGTTATGGTGAAATTGTTCTACAAATTTATCAGGTATTTTATCTTGTCCAATAACTCGTCGTAAGAATTCTTCTGTTTCTTGTTTTGTATAAGGGGTGAGGTGGATATTTGTTATTTTTGTTTCTTCTGAGGGAAAGAGTTTTGTGATTGTATTAAATTTCTTTTCATCACAGCTTGATGCGATAATAAGCTGTCGTGCTTCTGTTGTGGATAATACTTTTTGTTCTAACATGTCTGTGACTTGTTTGAAGTGCATCATTTCATTTGCGGTGAGAAAATAAGTATCAACATTTTCAATAATGATGCTAGAAGTTGTATTTAAGACAAGTTTTTGTTGTTCTGTTAAAGGGGTCGTAACGGTTTCAACACTCACTTTGGCTAATTGCAGTTCGTTTCTTATTTTTGCAATGAGTCGATTTTTTCCCACATTTTTTTGACCATGTATTAAGATAAGATGGTATATTTCTTTAACATGCGATGACTTAAAATCTTTTAAGGCTGTTTGCGCGTCTATGATGGCTTCTTCTTTTCCAATAATTTCTGAATCTGTGGGCAGATAGGAGAGAAGTGTTTGTTCTGTTTCAACGGAATAACTTTTATCTGAATAGCCATCAATTTCTTCAATAACAGCAGCAGCAGTGGGATAGCGTTCTTCCGGTTTTTTGTTGAGGAGTGTCGCAATGATATCGCTAATGTATTTAGGAACTTTTGGATTTAGTTCCGAGATGAGTGGTGGTGTGAAGCAGCGGTGTCGGTCATACACTTCTTGAAGATCTTTTCCGGAAAAAGGTTGTGAGCGGGTCAGGCAATTATAAAAGATAACACCAACTGCATAGAGATCACTAGCAATGGTGTGTTTTGTTCCATGAAATATTTCAGGGGCTAGGTATGTTGGTGTGCCTACAATGTTTTCTCCCCAATAACCCGTGAGACCAAAGTCAATGATGATGACCTGACCGTCTTCAATATAGATATTTCCTGGTTTTAAATCACAGTGTGTGAGATTTTTTTGATGAAGATAATTCAAGGCTCGTAATGTTTGTACAAAGAATTCTTCAATAGTCTCATAGGATTGTTCTTCAGTGGCCTCATATAGCTCTTGTCCCTTTAACCACGGAAGTGTAAAGAAAACTTTTTTCAAGTGTACATCAAAACCATAATCAAAAATACGGCCGATATTGGGATGAGAAAGACGTTTTAGAATTTTGAATTCATTCTCAAATTGTTCAATGGCTAGGTCATTTTGTTCTGATTCTAAGGACTTTAAAAGTTTGAGGGCAACAGGTTCCCCTTGAGGGGGAAGGACAAGATACACTTCACCCATAGCTCCTTGACCAAGTTTTTTAAGGACGCGATATTTATTGGCTATCAAATCCATAATATATGACTAACAGTTTTCAACTATTGGCTGATAGTTGATACCTGATAGCAGTTTATCCAGCAAGTTGATTCACTATCCTTATAATTGTAATGCAATAGGTTATTTTAAGTTACATTTTTATTATAACCTGCAATTGATGCGTTGACACCACATTTTTTATCATATTTAATGGGGACAAATGACCACGTATAATATTGAAAAACAAGGGAAAAATAAAATAACCAATAAAAACAAACATATAGCAATTTATGCAAATGAGGGTAGTTGTCTCCACTGTAAAATTAATTGTTGGGAACATAAGACCCCATGTGTTATACTAGAATGTGGAAGGCTTGAAAAAAGAGTAAAGGAAAACCAGTAGATAAAGAGGGTTTTTTTTTACTCGTTTGGCACGGAGATTGCTTGTATGAAATGTATGACAAATTATAAAATTAAAAATACATTAATACTTATTTTTATCATTTTTCTATCATCAGCTTGTACTGGTTCTGCTGTAGATATCGGAGGTACACTCTTTGGTGGTTCCATGCTGGATGAAACAATTGATGGTACAGGCGAGATGATCCCAGGTAGTGGTTCAGAGGCTTCAAATCTAGATGAAACCATTCCCACAGGAGATATTGCCGATACCAATGGCGCTGGTACAGGAGCAGGTGTTGTGTGTCTTGGTGCCAATTGTGTTAATAATGACTCAGAAGACGAAATTGATCCTACTTCAGGTGAGTACATTGATGGTAATACCGAAGTTGTTTCTATACCAGCCCCACCACCAATGGAGGAAGATAATGAGGAAGTTGTTCAAGATGGTAATTGTGAAAATGAAGATGAAACAGATAGTGTTGTTGAGCGGTGTGCCTATGATCAAGAGCAACCAGAAGCCATGCAATCCAGAGGTTCCGATATGGAGCCCGCTGATGTAGATCTTTCTTTGGATAAACCTAGCAGAGAGCGTTGTACTGATGAGGATGGAGAAAAAATAACAGGTGATGGTTTGCTAGGAAATTTGGGTGGGCGAAATTTTAGAGGCCATGATAATGATGATGATGCTAATGATGACGGATTTGCGCGTCGTACGGATCCCACCCAAGAAGATGATGAAGCTGAAGATGAAGATGAAGATGAGTCAGCACCTCAATTCACACGAGGATACAATAATCTAAACAATGCAGAAATTGACTTGCCACAAAAAGAGTGTCAGCCCACAGTGACAACATATCGCTGCACACGAAATGATAATGGTGATTTAACGTGGCAAGAAATTGATCCTCTTAGTAATGGTCGTAATGTGCTTGTGCTTGAGTATTTTAATGAAGATGGTGATTTAGATGAAGAAGTTGTTGATTTTAGTGGCAAGCGAGGTGTTGATACAAGTGTCTTCACGCGTCCTAGCATTCTTAAAGGTGAGCCCCAAGTTTTTATCAGAAATACACAAACAGGCGAAGAGGAAGAAACAACTGTTCGTGTTCGTAACCCACAGGCTCAGAAAACGCCTAGTGGACCAGCGATATTGTTAAATAACAATCAGCAACAAAATGTAGAAGAGGAAGAAGAGGAAGAGGAAGAGGAAGAACAACCATCACGCTCTTTTACGCCTAACATCAATTTTTCAGCACCGGTGACAACGTCCCCGTCATTGCGAACCCGAGCAAAGTGAGGGTGAAGCAATCCAGGGATGACAGCAGGATCATTTAAAAAAGCGACTTTCAAAAACCGCAAATTTACTTAAGAAAAAATTAAGCACCACACCAGCCATAACACCTGCTATGACGGCTAACAAGTAGTGGTCATGAAAGAAGATGGTTTTGTCATATAATGTGACAGACACAAGCCAATTACCCACAAAGCCAATGGCACTTGCCGCGAGAAAACCCACCCATTGTTTCAACCAATGTTGCCCTTTTTTTACTTCAAACGTTATCATGCGATTGAGTTGATAGTTACTTGTGGCAGCTAGTAAAAAGGCCAAAAATCGCATGTAACGAAAAGACAGGCCTATCAGGCCATAGCCCACAAACATGGTTCCCATATCCACAACAAGGCCAGTGGTGCCCACAAGGCAAAACAGAAAAAACTGTGACAAGGTTTTCCAGCGGTGTTGGTACAATCTTTTGAGGTGCTGTAAATAAAACAATTGTTCTTTGAGTGATAGTTTTGACTCGCCAGCTTCTCTGAGTCCAAAGTGAATGGGGATTTCTTGCATGCGTTCTGGTTTTGCTTTGACAGCAACCTCAAGAGCTATTTTGTAGCCAATGGGATTAAACGGTTCTGCTTTTGGTAGTAATGATTGGCGAATAGCAAAAAAACCAGACATGGGATCGCGAAGGCGTACGAGTGGGTAAGCAAGCGCTGTGGCAACCCAACTGTTTAAATAGCGGAACAATCCCCATTTACCAGCTATTTTGCCACCTTTAACGTATCGTGAACCTAAAACAAAATCAGCTTCGTCTTGCATGATGAGGGCAGCAAGGCGAGGAACGTCTTCAGGTGCGTGGCTTAAATCGGCATCCATACACACGAGCGTGTTGTACTTTGCTTTTTCAAAACCACGCAACACAGCAGAACTAAGGCCGCGCTCATTCGTTCGAATCAGAATGCTGACTGGTAAATCTTGTTTAGCTAGTGTGATTACAATTTCCTCGCTACCATCAGCACTATTATCATCAACAATAATGATTTCAAAATTTGGTGTTAAGGCTTTCATGGCTTTGGTTAGGCGTGTAACCAGCTGCTCAATATTTCCTGCTTCTTGGTATGTGGGGACAATAATGGAAACACCATTTAAGTCATTGTCTGAAAAATGAAATTCCATGTCATTTCTCCTCGTTAGTTTTTTCTTTTAACTCTTCAAAATAGTCATAATAATAATTCGCTGCATTATTTATGTAGTGTTTAATGTGTTGTGGGTAATACATTATGGCTAAGCGAATGTGTTTGAGAGCCTGTTCATGCTCTCCAATATTTGAAAGGGCTACAGAAAGATTGTTGTGCATTTCACCATCAAGGGGTTCTCTTGTTAAGTAATCTTTGTAGATAGCGATGCTTTTTTGAATGTTGCCTTGTTTTTCATAACAAGAGGCTAAGGCAACCAGTGTTGCTTTGCTTGTGTTGATTTGTTTCCACGATTTTTCAAGCAAAGGAAGGGCTAGTGTGCAATTACCCAGATCCGCTAAGGCCTTTCCAGCACCACCAATTACTACATAATTATTGGGAGCAGCGCTAAAAGAACTTAAATATAATGTGTTTGTATCTTTCCAGGCTGGGTTTCGTAAAATGGTTTGAAAACTGTAAAAACCCAACATGACAGTGACAAGAAGTATGGCTAAAATGGATGCCAGAACTTTTTTACTTTGCAGAGCATTGTAAATGAGGATTGCAAAGAAGAGCGCAAAGCCAATAGAGGGAAAATACATCCATCGTTCAGCTCGAATTGTTTCGATGGGAATGATAATGTTAGATGTGAGCATGTAGGGAATGAGAAAAAAGAAGATCGCAACAAAATAAATGCGGTTCTTTTTTAAAGACCAAAGACCGGTAACGCCTAGAAGGAGCATGAGCGCCATGCCTGATAATGTCGCGCTGTTAAGTTGTTTGATGACAGGAATATGATTAAAAGAATAATCAGGGCTGAATTGCAGGGGAAGGATCATTTGCCATAAGGCGTCTTTAAAAACGACAAAGGCTGTCATGATGCGCTCCCAATCAGTGGCTTGTCTGAGTGGGTTAAAATACCAGATGGGAAGCGATGAGAGACGCCCACTAACAAGGTAGCGCATGCCTATGATAGTGAAAATGCCGAAAAAATATGAGAGGTATGGTTTGATTTCTTCTTTGAGTGATCGTTTCTCTTTGAGAGAAATAACCATGGCGAGAAAGGGGGTGACTACAGCAAATTCTTTACACAACGCGCCTATCATGAGGAAAACAAAGGCATAGCCGTATTTTTTCTTGAAGTGCATGATGAGCGATAGCAGCATGAAAAAAGTGACGAGAAGCTCTGCGCGACCAACAACATTGGCTACAGCTTCTGTGTGGATAGGGTGTCCCGCAAAAATGAGTCCCGCCAAAAAGGCGAGTGTGAGGTGCCCAAAGAGGTAGTAAATAAGTATAAAGACAAGTACAGCGTTGAGGGCATTGATGATCAGATTAACCCAATGGTAACCATAAGGATTTAGCCCATGGATGTCATAGTTTAAGGCTAGCGATAGGACCATGAGGGGACGATAGTTAGCATTATCTTTATGGGGCCAATATTTGTTTGTGAACATGTATCGCGTGTATTAGAGATTTGTAATAATA
This sequence comes from bacterium, assembly GCA_018812345.1. Lineage (GTDB taxonomy): Bacteria > UBA10199 > UBA10199 > UBA10199 > JADGCS01 > JAHJDR01. The sequence continues at coordinate 5,963 of JAHJDR010000059.1, forward strand.
GGATTTTGTTCAACAATAATGGAATCATCAAGAGCAAAACCATTATGTAGAGAATTCTTGTATAAAAGGGTGGAAAAAAGAACGAGAATGAGGACCAAAAACAAAAATTTTGTTTTGTTTGATGAAAAAACTTGCATAGAACTAAGTTCTATATGGGCTAACTTCTTTTTTTTCCAGTGTTTTTCTTAATCAAAATCCAGGATTAACCCTTGACTCTTAGGCTTACCTCTATATATCAAAGCGACCGCACACAATGGACGACCAAGATCTAACCTCAAGAATTATATAAGGAATTTTATGGAACACATTGTATCTTTGTGTAAAAGACGTGGCTTTATTTTTCAAAACAGTGAAATTTATGGTGGCATCAATGGTTTTTGGGATTATGGCCCTGTTGGCGTAACCTTAAAAAATAACGTAAAGAAATTTTGGTGGGAAAGTATTGTAGATCATCGACGCGATGTTGTTGGTGTGGACACAACTATTATTGCGCACCCAGAAACATGGCGCGCGAGTGGTCATGTAGCGTCTTTTTCTGATCCCATGGTTGATTGTCGTTTGTGCAAAGGGCGGTATCGTGAAGATCAAATAGAAAAAGATGATGCGGGAAACTATATTTGCCCAACGAATAAATGCAAAGGTGATTTTACCGAAGCAAGAGCTTTTAATCTCATGTTCCGTACTTTTGTTGGTGCTCAAGAAGAAAACACAGCAGAAGCTTATTTACGACCAGAAACATGCCAGTCTATTTTTACGCAGTTCAAAAATGTTCTGACTGTTTCGCGGCAAAAAATACCTTTTGGTATAGCGCAGATTGGTAAAAGTTTCCGTAATGAAATTACCCCACGTAACTTTACGTTTCGTTCACGTGAATTTGAACAAATGGAACTTGAGTTTTTTGTTAAACCTGATGCGGGTATTCAAAAAGAATGGTATGAGTATTGGAAGAATACACGCTATCAGTGGTATCAAGATTTAGGGATCAAAAAGGAAAAACTACATTTACGTGATCATGAAAAGGATGAATTAGCTCATTATGCGAGTGCTTGTGTGGATGTGGAATATGACTTTCCTTTTGGACGTAGTGAACTAGAAGGTGTTGCTGATCGTGGTAATTACGATTTGAATCAACACATTCAGTTTTCGAAAAAAGATCTTAGTTTTTTTAACCAAGAAGCTAATGAAAAATATGTGCCCGCTGTGATTGAAGCATCAGCAGGTTGTGATCGTACGGTGCTCACAGTTCTTTGTGATGCCTACGATGAAGATGAAATAGGTGGTGAGAAACGGGTTGTGATGCGCTTTGCACCACATATTGCCCCCATTCAACTCGCCATACTGCCCTTATCCAAAAAACTAGCAGAACCCTCAATGAAAGTTGAAGCTGATTTAAGAAAAGAATTCAAAACAGATTATGATGATGCTGGTTCCATTGGTAAACGTTATCGACGACAAGATGAAATTGGAACACCTTTTTGCGTGACTTATGATTTTGATTCAGAGTCAGATGGAAAGGTTACCATTCGCGATCGTGATACCACAAAACAAGATCGCATTGCGATTACAGAAATTAGAAATTATACACTCGAAAACATGCAACGTAAGGCATAAGGTGAGTGGCGTTGTACACCATACGACGCGCATCGCTTAAATGTCAGACGATTATACAATGATAAGAAAGAAGAAAGTAACAAGAAAAGCAGCTCCAACAAAGAAAGTTGCTAAAAAGAAGATAATAAAAAAAGCGACTCCAACAAAGAAAGTTGCTAAAAAAACAGCTAAGAATAAAGCCGTTTCTAAAGCTAAGAAGGTCTCTAAAAAAATAAAAACGACTAAAGTAGCTTCCCCAAAAACTAAAACCAAAACAGCTCCAGTTAAAAAAGTTATTGCTAAGAAAAATGCCAAGAAAAATGTTTATTTCTTTGGTGGTGGCAAAGCGGATGGAAAAGCCACAATGAAAAATTTGCTTGGTGGCAAAGGCGCCAATCTTGCAGAAATGTGTCATTTAAAAATCCCTGTGCCAGCTGGTTTTACTGTTTCAACAGATGTCTGTACTTATTTTTATGACAATGGACACAAATATCCTGCCACACTGAAAAAAGAAGTGGCCCTTGCTCTGAAAAAAGTTGAGGCAGTTATGGGCGCCAAATATGGTGATCCCCAAAATCCTCTTCTCATATCTGTTCGTTCCGGAGCGCGTAGCTCTATGCCTGGTATGATGGAAACCGTGCTGAATGCAGGTTTATCATCGACAACGATTACTGGTATGATTAAAAAAACAGGTAATGCTCGTTTTGTCTATGATGCCTATCGTCGTCTTATCATGATGTACTCTGATGTGGTTATGGAAAAGGCTGCTGGTATTGAGCCAGAAGAAGGTATGGGTATTCGTGTACAACTCGATAAAATATTGCACGAACTCAAAGAAAGAAAAGGGTATGCCTCTGATGCTGATATAAAAGAAGAAGAACTCATTGTCCTCTGTGACCAGTTTAAAGAAAAAGTGCGCACCATTCTTGGAAAAGAGTTTCCAGATGATCCTTTTGAACAACTCTGGGGTGGTATTAGTGCTGTTTTCTCTTCATGGAATGGTAAACGTGCGATTGCTTATCGTCGTATTGAAGGTATTCCTGATGAGTGGGGTACCGCTGTGAATGTTCAGGCCATGGTGTTTGGTAACATGGGTGATTCATCAGCAACAGGTGTCGCCTTTTCACGAAATCCTGCCACAGGCGAAAATAAATTTTATGGTGAATGGCTTATTAATGCTCAAGGTGAAGATGTTGTTGCGGGCATTCGTACACCGAGTCCTCTCAATGAAGACACCAAAAATGAACAAAACAAACATCTCCAATCTCTCGAAAAACTTTGGAAGGGTGTTTATAAAGAATTATATGGCATTCGTAATCGACTCGAAAAACATTATAAAGACATGCAAGATATTGAGTTTACTATTCAAGAAGGTAAATTATGGATGTTGCAATGTCGTGTTGGAAAACGCACAGGAACAGCAGCTCTCAATATTGCCATGGATATGCTTAAGGAAAAACTCATCAAACAAGAAGAGGCTGTCATGCGTGTGGCGCCAGCGCAACTTGATGAACTGTTACATCCTATTGTTGATCCGAGTGCTGAAAAATCAGCTAGTTTATTAGCAAAAGGTTTGCCCGCAGGTCCTGGTGGCGCAACAGGTCAAATTGTTTTTACCGCTGATGAGGCTGTGGCTTGGGCCAAACAAGGTAAAACGGTTATTCTTGTTCGTGAAGAAACAAATCCTGAAGATGTTGAAGGTATGCGAGTTGCTGAAGGTATTCTCACAGCGCGTGGTGGTATGACAAGTCATGCTGCTTTAGTCGCACGTGGTTGGGGTAAATGTTGTATTGTTGGTTGTGCGGCTTTGAGCATCAACTTCAAAACAAGAACAATGACCATTGGTAATGATACTTTTAATGAAGGTGATGATGTTACTCTCAATGGTACACGAGGTTATGTGTATGCTGGAAAACTTAGCATGATTGATGCTACCGAAAATCCCCGTTTTGTTACTTTTATGAAAATGGTGGATAAATACCGTACACTCAAAATCAGAACAAATGCTGATACGCCTGAAGATGCTACTATTGCCAGAGGTTTTGGTGCCGAAGGCATTGGTCTTTTTAGAACCGAACATATGTTCTATGGTCTCAATTCAGAGGCTCCTTTGTTCTGTTTACGTAAAATGATTATTTCAAAAACTGTAGAAGAGCGTCGTAAAGCATTGGATGAACTCTACACGTATGTCAAAAAAGATATTAAGGCCACATTGGCAGCCATGAACGGCTTGCCTGTGACCATTCGCTTGCTTGATCCACCTCTCCATGAATTTGTGCCACAAAGTGTTGAGGATAGACAGCGTTTGGCTGATAGTCTGGATATGTCTTTGGAAGAGTTTAATAGACGAGCTGATCTTCTCCATGAAGTCAATCCCATGATGGGACATCGTGGTGTGCGTTTAGGTGTTACCTATCCTGAAATCACAGAAATGCAAGTGCGTGCCATTTTAGAATCTGCAGCAGAGCTGACTAAAGAAGGTAAAAAAGTTCAACCTGAAATAATGGTTCCTGTTGTTGTTGATGAGAATGAGCTCAAAAATCAAAAAGAGCTTGTAGAAAAGATGCACAAAGAAGTGTGTGAAAAATACGGCATCAAAAAAATCAAATACATGTATGGCACCATGATTGAGATTCCTCGTGCGGCCCTGCTCGCAAATCGCATTGCCCAAACAGCAGAGTTTTTCTCATTTGGCACGAATGATCTCACACAAATGAGCTTTGGTTTTTCACGTGACGATATAGGTGGCTTTTTACCAGACTATCTTGATAAAAAAGTTCTCGCTGCTGATCCTTTTCAAACATTGGATCAGAATGGTGTGGGTGAACTCATCAAGTTAGGTGTGGAAAGAGGCCGTGTGACACGTCCTAATCTTAAAATTGGTATTTGTGGCGAACATGGTGGCGATCCTGATTCTGTTACCTTCTGCCATAATCAAGGCTTTGAT
>JAHJDR010000424.1 GCA_018812345.1 bacterium
CAATTGGCAAATGACAATTAGCTATCGGCAATTTCAATCGCATATCGCTTATTGCAAATTGTCAATTGTCATTAAACAACTTGATTATTGAGTATTGGATATTGAAATAAGAGAAACAATTAATAAGGCAAGATCTCCACAGAGTGCACCCTCACACGAGCATCTTCCGTATACAACCCAAATGTTCCCGCTTGATCTAAGAGAGGCTCTTCTTCGACGGCCCCATCAAAAGTCATGACAAGAGCACCATCAATCCAGGCGCTTAAATTTTGACCAATCTTTTCAATCACCCATTCATTAGCCACACCGATTATTGCCTGGGGCTCACTTTCTGTAGCCAAAAAAGTTTGGTGTTCTACACCATAATTTTCATAAACACCCAGTTCAACACCATTTGTTTTGAGAACAAAATAATTAAATGTGCGCGTATCATAATCTTCAGTGGCTGAAAAATTAAAGAGCAACCAAAAAACTTCCCAGGCCTCTGGCGTTGTTGGCTGAAGCTGTTCCTGATTAGTAACAGATAATGTTATTTTGAAATCAATCACAGGCGTTGTCAAAGCATCATTTAATAAAACAAGTGCAGAGTGTAATTCATCATCAACGTCGGGTCTTTTGGGCTCAAGCATGACACCATCATCATCAAAAACAACTTGGCCATAACCTGTCCAGGCAACAGTCCAATCAACCGCTGCTAGAGATGTCCAAATAATATCCTCATCATTATTTTGTCCTGAACTTGTAGCGGAGTCATCATCTTGCTCTGATCCTGCAGACGAACCATCAGAATCAGAATCAGAATCAGAATCACCACCTCCTGCTGTTTCTCCTGAAACATCGGCATCAGGCGTGTCATAAAACCGTATTGGTGAACAGGCTGCTAAAAAGCAAAATATAAGGATAGTAAAGAATACCAATAACCTTTTCATGCCCCTACAATCGCATATTATATCAGAATGTTGCTAATGTTTTTATGAACTTTTTTAAAAGTGATCGCCCACAAAAACAAAACAAACACACGCCTATTTCACTTATGTTTTCAGATACTTACAACAAGGCAGTGCTAAACAAAAGCAAACCATTTGCTGGACACTAATGTGTCCAGTTTATGTGTCAAAACAACAACATAAAGAGATTTTTGCCGATAATAGTATTACATGTACTTCACGGCCAAACCATTAACACTCGCAGCAACGGCTTTTCCTCTAGCATTTAATAGCCCCATAAACGCGGAGTCCGGCACAGCAAAAACGACTTTATGTCCCGCTCTTAATCCAGGAATGCAAAAGATTTGGAAACCAAAAGCACGGACACCATTAGCGACTCGTTTCCATGAAATGAAATGTGATAAGCTTAAGACTCCTGTATTCACACCTCATGAACACCTGATTGCCCAAGCCAGACAGTTTTCATGGACTCGTTCTGTCCGTAATAATGGCTATTGCACATCTGAAGGCACACTTGTAAATGCTCTTTCTGACATTGAAATTATCATTGATATAAAAACGGGCCACATGACATTAAACAGCGATATTCCTGAAAGAAATAGCTGGCAAAATCACTGGAAAGACAAGTGGAAGGGTAATAAGCAGGATGACACTATTATTATTAAGGGATCGCTTAATTTTCAAACCCAAGCCCTTAGCCTTGATGTCGCTGATATAGGACGTCTAACAAATCTATTGCAAAGCGTATCTCCTCAAGCACAACACACGCTCAAATATCTTATCCGTACAGGTTTGAGTCCCATTACATTTAATGCTTCTGTCACTCGTGATAAGGCAAGCAAGCTCACACAAAATCTTTTTGCTTTAAGTACAATGGCACCAGTAACACCAACCATTATGGGCACACAAGCCATGTGGTATAGCACAGGCAGTGAAACCTTTGTGGGCACACTCTATCTTGATGATGAAGGCAATATTCAGGGGGGCAATGTTAGCATGCCTGATTTTATGAATCCCCGTGGCACAAACTATTCACGAGCCTATCAAAATGGTACCGCTATTAGCATGGTTTTACATAAGAACTTACTTCTCCATTGGGAACCTTTGGGTCCACTCACACCATCACAACAAGAGGCAATGAAACATATTTTTGAAACACAGAAACTTGAACGCGAAAAAGCCTTAGCAGAATATCCCTTTATGTTGGACATGGTCTTACAACAAAATCTGGGTCCTCTGTGTGTGAGTATTTTAGATAATGTTTTGCACACTAATTATACAAACGATCTCGTTCTTGTTCGCAATCAAGATGGTGAGTGGGAAGTCAAGGTAGTAGAAAATTTCAGCGGCAACTACCCAACGATAAGAGTGCACGGCACACACACACCAAGGAGTGATAATCCTGCCAACGAATTAATAATCACTTATGAATTCAGGGGCATGTGGGACTTGGCCATACAAGAAGAACTCAGAATCCTACTGGATAATTTAAATGGTTATTATAATATGACCGTGCAAGCTGTTGACAGCTGAGTTATATCTTAGAATAAATTTGTTTTTTACACAAATCGATTTGTTCTTTTAAATCTTTGTTTTGAATTTTTTGGTAATCTAGAACATCGATTTTATAAATAATATCTAGTTCTTCTAAATCCCATTTTAGATTAGCAATTTTCGATTCAGCGTTACTAAAAACAACTGCCAAATCAATATCAGAAGTTTTTTTAAAATTTCCTCTGGCGCGCGAACCATAAATATATACTTCCTTTATATTCAAATATTTTTTAAAAACCTGCGTTATCTGATTAAGAATTTCTTGTTTAAGTCCAAAGTTCATAATGATTACTTTTTTTCTAAAACTTTATACAAATCACATAAAGCTTGAAAATATTTATTTCTGATCTTTTCAAATAAACTCTGACTCGCTTCGGCATCATATGTGTGAGCCATGAGGTTTCTATCTTTTAAAATTTCTATCCACCCCTCACCATCTGCTATTAAGCCATCATGAAAAGCTTGTTTTAACACCTGTTTTGGCCCATGAATATTTAAAAGCCCTTCAAATTCATAAAAATCCTGTAAGGTTTTCCAGGCTAACTCAAACGTAAACTCAAATCGCTTTATTACACCATCTTGTTCTAATTCTTTCCAAGCTTCCTGCTCCAAAGCTTCTTCGAGGCGCTCTAACGCTTGACCAAAACTCTCAAACCTTTGCTTCCAGCGTACATCTGTTGCCATAAAATCACCTTTGCTTAATTATAGTTAATAAACTAAACTTTACTTTAAACAATAAAATTCAGCAAGCTATTGTAACATATTGGCATTTAAAAACTTTTTCTAACAATTTTATATCTGTCAATCTGATAACTCATGAATATAAACATGTTGAGAGTGAAATTACGTGAGTAATTCAACAAATAAAACTATGGCGCAATAAAAAATGCTTCGGCGTCACAAAGGAGGTATACAAACAGTCTTGCGAATGACATTGCAAACAATAACTAAGCTGCCCAACCAGGAATACCACGCCGCTGCATATGTTCTTCAATCTCTTTTATTATTTTCATGGCATTTACAAAAGCTTGTGTGAGAACTCTTTTGCCTAAACCTTCAGCTTCTGGATATTTATCCGGATGAACGGCCTTCAACACACTTTTAAGTCTATGCGGCGTTATGTGCTTTAATTCTTCTGAAGGAAGACCTCCCTCAAAATGCCCTTCAAATCCAAGTGCGATAAATTTCTCTTTAAGTTCTAGAATAGCCAGCGTTATGGCATCAAGATCCTCAATAGCCTGCCTTACGGCTGCTAGTTGTTGTGATGCTATTGTTTCATCATGCGTTTTGGGCAAGTCAAATTCTAACCCTTGAAGACGAAAACGGCCTGAAGACAAAATATAATAGTCAGCGTCCTCTTGGTGGTTTGTTGTGATGACACGCATCCAAATACCATCACCCATCATTTTATAAAGTGTTACTCGTGAGCACCAGGATGCGGGAATCACAATACTGTATTTCTTATCAGACATATACATAATACTAGCGGTTTTTGTCATATCGGCTTTACGGGGCCTATCTAAGGTGGAAAAACCAAGATTGTCGTGTTCATCAATGTATAACACAAACATCACCGGAGAGGGTTGCATGGAAAAAAAGTGACCTACTTTATCTGTGTAATAGTAAAAAGAAGCATTTTCGGTTTTTGTTGCATCGGGCTGGACTTTTGGTATTGGCTGTTGGCCGCGAAGCTCACTAGGTTGTGGCAATTGTATGCGCCAAGTATCATACAAGTAAACTTGCTCGGGTTTTAATGTAAAGATGCTCGTATGAAAGCTCTTATCAGAAACAGGCTCACATTTTTTGTGCACCCGTTCTCCTTCTTCAAATAATGGCTGATGCTGCACAAATATGAGCGACCAAATGAAAGTGTATGTATTATCAGGATTAAGCCTTATTTGAAAATCACGATAATCTCGCTGCGGTTCTCCATCACTGGGCTTGTAAAAAGTTACTGTACCAGAAGGTGATAGCATCGCTATATATGTCCCTTCTTCTGCAGTATTAGCAAAAAACTGCCTAAGCTCTCTATTTAAATCGTGCGGTGTTGCCGGCGTTACGGTCATGCCTGTCGCACATGCTTGTTCTTCTTCACGAGATGCAGCCTTCATTGTAGGGAACGCTGAGGGAAATAAACTATGTCTGACAACAGTTTCTGGTAAAGTGGCCGTCTGTTGCAACAAGGCTGGATGTACAAGCACTTGCGATTTTCGGCGATTTGGCAAAACTCTCTCTTTATCTTTTAATAATAAACTACGTGCAGAAGATTGTACCTGCCTTGTGTGATATGGTGTTAAAAGGGATCCTGACAAATAAGGCGCTAAGGGAATAATATTGGCAAATGTTTTCATAAAGAATTTTCATCAAAGATAATAAGGCAGAAATTCTGCAAAGCGCTGATAATGCCAGTCCTCGTGGTCCCATTCAAAATGAGCTTCCAAGTCTAGCTGAGATCTCATTCGCCAATAACTCACATCCTGTTCAGCGCACTCAGACACATCAGGATAAACTTTGTGCGCAACAGCGAGAAGATCAGTAAAATAATGTTCATCCTTAATTTGTTTTAACGTATATATAAAAGAACGCATGTCATTTAATACTAGTGCATTAAAAGCTAAAATAACTTTTTCCTCATCATTCATTTTTTTCATTTGTTCAGGCATTTCAAAATCAAGATATAAAGGCGCTCCTTGTGAAGGATATTCCTCATCATGATGTAATGGTTGATAGTCACGCACACCTTTAATTGCCTGCTTTAACCACATGTGAACAATGAGAGAAACTCCCGCATGAGTTAAATAGCTCTCTACAAAGGCAAAGACCTTCTTACGCGCCACTTCTGTGGGCGATTCAGGACGTTCTGTTTGACAAGAACAATCTCGTCGATTGGCATGCCGCGAAGCACTGCGAACTCGTTCGTTCTGAACTCTCATCAGAATGTACAAAGCTTGTTGCCAAGGTGATTCAGCTCGTTCAACTGAGCTTAAAAACTGATCATTCCCTGTCCAAGGTCTTCGATCTTGAGATGTTGCTAATTTGTAGCACATTGTAGAAAACAAATTATCAGCCACATAAGCTGCTAAGCAATGTGCTTGCCTTTGCACAACAATATTATCATGATCAGCATCCTTGAGAATACTAATATCACAGCTTGGCAAACCATACATTACAGGCTCTATATAGTAGCGTTCATCGTTTTCAAGCTTATCAGCATCAGGGCGCATCCAGGATGTCATGGGATTTGAGGCGGCCACATTATAAATACTGATGTAGGCATGCACAAAATCATATATTTCTGAGTAGGTTAGTGGTGGTGTGATTGTAACTTGCTTCCCAAGGTATGTTTCCACGGTCACTTCTCTAGACTTAGGTTTGGGGGCTGTAAGCTGTATTTTGTTGCTCTCACCAATAGAAGAACCCCAACCACCACCATCAAGGGCAAAACGGACTGCTGGTTGTCTTTCTAAGAGTCTTTGATGCACAACGGGAAGTTTATCTTTAAGAAAGTGTTTGCCTAAAGAAGTTTTGCTCAAAACGTTCGCCGTTTGCTGAGCATAAAGTGTGTTGCCCGCATTAGGAACAAAAATCATTTGCGATGGCACAAGACTCAACGAAGCACTGAAATTATAAAGTGAAATTGTCATAAGGCACCTCAAATATGCCTTAATAAGAATTGAGTTGTTTTGGCAATAAAGAGAGAAAAAAATTGGACACAAAAGTGTCCAAAATTGATTCGTCATTGCGAACCTGAACGAAGTGAAGGTGAAACAATCCAGGCATTATTGACAATATGCAAATGACAATTAGCTATTGGCAATTTCAATTGCAAATTGCTTATTGCAGATTGCCAATTGACAATCATGTACTCACTACCCCTGTACAGTCGCCACCAAGCACCCTTCCGGACTCATGGACTCTTCATCGTAGATACTAGTATCAGCAGCATGTTCTTCCCAGGTTATGATAAGATTCGTGATATTATTTTGCTCTTCTGTTTCCACAGAAGAGTCAAGGAGACCTGTGG